>JBPYFF010000359.1:0-4896 GCA_051984455.1 Acidimicrobiales bacterium
TCATCGGCTTCGGCCAGAGCCTGAACCCGCTCCGCGACCATCACGACATCTTGTCTTCCAATGTGTTCGCCCAGGCCCAGGCCCTGGGCTTCGGCAAGACCGAGGCCGAGGTGCGGGCCGAGGGTACACCCGAGGCGGTGGTCCCCCACCGGGTCATGCAGGGCAACCGGCCCACCAACGTGATCCTGGCCAAGAAGCTGACTCCCTACGTCCTGGGCGCGATGGTGGCGCTGTACGAACACAGCGTGTTCACCCAGGGCACCATCTGGGGCATCGACAGCTTCGACCAGTGGGGCGTCGAGCTTGGCAAGGTGCTGGCCGTGGCCATCATCCCGGAACTGGAGAGCGGCGATGAGCCGGTCCTTACGCACGATTCGTCGACCAACACGCTGATCCGGCGCTACCGGACACTCAAGGGTCAGGAGGCAACAAATGGCCACTGATCAGCCCATGCAGTTGGGCATGATCGGCTTGGGGCGCATGGGCGCCAACCTGGTCCGACGCCTGCTACGAGACGGGCACCGCCGCGTCGTCTACGACGTCAATGCCGGGGTGGTCAAGGAGCTGGAAAGCGAAGGGGCGAGCGGTGCCGCCTCGCTGGAAGACTTTGCCCTCAAGCTGGGCCAGCCCCGCACCGCTTGGCTGATGCTGGCGGCTGCCATCGTGGACTCGACCCTGGATCAGCTGGTGCCGCTGTTCGATGCCGGCGACGCCATCATCGACGGCGGCAACTCGTACTACCGGGACGACATCACCCGGGCCAAGAAGCTCCAGCCCAAGAGCATTCACTACCTCGACTGCGGAACAAGTGGCGGGGTGTGGGGCCTCGAGCGGGGCTACTGCTTGATGATCGGCGGCGAGACCGAGGTGGTCCAACGCCTTGATCCCATCTTCAAGACCATCGCCCCCGGAGCCGGCAGCGCCGGGCCCACCCCTGGCCGGACCAAGGCCGGCGGCACGGCCCCGGACGGCTACCTCCATTGCGGCCCCAACGGGGCCGGCCACTTTGTCAAGATGGTCCACAACGGCGTGGAGTACGCAATGATGGCCGCCATTGCCGAGGGCCTCAGCATCATCAAGCACGCCAACGCCGGCAAAGCCGGTCAGGAAGTCGATGCGGAAACCACTCCGCTGCGCGACCCCTGGGCCTATCAGTACGACATGGACATCCCCGAGATCGCCGAGGTGTGGCGGCGGGGCTCGGTCGTCGGGTCCTGGCTGGTCGATCTCACCGCCGACGCCCTGGCGCGATCCCCCGATCTGGACGGCTTCGCCGGTCGGGTCTCGGACTCCGGGGAAGGCCGGTGGACGGTGCTGGCCGCGGTGGACGAGGGGGTCCCGGCCACCGTCATCGCCACCTCGTTGCTCGAGCGGTTCGAGTCGCGCCGCCAGGGCGAGTTCACCGACAAGATCCTCTCCGCCATGCGGAGCGAGTTCGGCGGCCACGCGGAGAAACCGCGATAGGCACCCCGATGCACCACCACCTCGAAACCCTGGCGCATGACCGGGAGAAGCGGGCCGCGGCCGAGACCGCGGCCATGGTGGTGGAAAGCGGGATGACCGTTGGGCTCGGTACCGGCTCCACGGTGGCGTTCCTGCTTCCCGCCCTCGTCCGCCGATCGCTCGACATCCGCTGCGTCGCAACTTCGGTGCGCACCGAGCACGAGGCCCGCCAGCTCGGCCTACGGGTGGAGACGTTCGAAGACATCGACCGGTTCGATGTGGCCATCGACGGGGCAGATCAGATCGCCCCCGACGGCTGGCTGGTCAAAGGCGGCGGCGCCGCTCACACCCGCGAGAAGTTGGTTGCTGTTGCGGCCGAACGCTTCGTGGTCATCGCCGATTCGTCCAAGATGGTGGCAGCCCTGCACGGCCCCGTACCCCTGGAGCTCTTGTCCTTCGGGCTACAGGCCACCCTGCGCCGGATCGGGCCGGTCTCACTGCGCGGCGTCCCGGCCAGTCCCGACGGTGGGGTCATCGCCGACTACCAGGGCCCGGTCGACGAACCCGCGACCCTGGCCGGGTGGCTGACCTCTATACCAGGCGTCGTCGAGCACGGCCTGTTCCCGCCCGAGATGGTGTCGACCGTCCTCGTGGGCCGGGGCGACGCCGTTGACGCCATCGACTTCCTGCCCCGGGGCCTGCGTCCTGGTGCGCCATCCACCAACGAGGGTTCCGCCAATGACACGCCGCCCCGGCAGCGCCCGAATATCAGGATCTCGACTCGTAGGCCGGCGGACCCTCGTCCCGACCGAGAAGGGGAATAAGGAGCAGCCATGGCTGGACCGGCAACCACGCGATCGGATGTCCTGGTGGTCTTCGGTATAACCGGCGATCTGGCCAAGAAGATGACCTTCCGATCCCTCTACCGCTTGGAGCGGCGCGGGATGATCGACTGCCCGATCGTGGGTGTGGCCCGTGACGAGTGGTCGGCCGCCACACTGCGAGAGCACGCCCGCAAGGCCATCGAGGACGGGGGCGAGATGATCGACGAGGACGTGTTCCAGCGTTTCGCGAAACGGCTGTCGATGGTCTCCGGCGACTACACCGACCCCCACACGTACCAGCGGGTGGCCCGGGTGATCGAAGGCCGGCACACTCCGGTCTTCTACCTCGAGATCCCACCCTCGCTGTTCGGCCGGGTGGTCGACGGTCTCGCCGCCGCCGACCTGACCAAGCGGGCCCGGGTGGTGGTCGAAAAGCCCTTTGGCCACGACCTGGCCTCGGCCCGGGCCTTGAACGCCGAACTGAGGCAGGTGCTCGACGAGTGGCAGATCCTGCGCCTCGACCACTTCCTGGGAAAAGAACCGGCTATGGACATCCTGTTCCTCCGCTTCGCCAACTCCATCCTCGAGCCCCTCTGGAACCGCGACCGGATCCACAGCGTCCAAATCACCATGGCCGAGGACTTCGGGGTGGAGGACCGGGGCAGCTTCTACGACCCAATCGGGGCACTGCGTGATGTGGTCCAGAACCACCTGCTGCAGCTGATCGGGCTGTTCGCTTCCGAGCCACCGACCATCGCCGACTCGGACGGGCTGCGAGACAAGCGGGTCGAGGTATTCCGGGCTATCCCCGCCGTCGATCCGAATCACTACGTGCGAGGCCAGTACGACGGCTACCTGTCGGTGCCGGGAGTGCACCCCGGTTCTCAGACGGAGACCTTTGCTGCCCTGCGCCTGGAGATCGACAACTGGCGGTGGTCGGGCGTGCCCTTCTACATCCGGGCTGGCAAGGCGTTACCGACTCGGGTCACCGAGATACGGGTGATCTTCAAGCCGCCCCCGCGCCTGATCTTCGCACCGCAATTCGCGCCTCACGCCAACGAGTTCGTGCTGCGGATCGATCCCAACCCGGGCGCCGACCTGGTCGTGCAGGCCAAGGAGCCCGGAGGCCAGTCGACGAGAACAGTTGATCTTTCGCTGATCTTTTCCGAGGAACTCGGTGACGCGCCCGAACCCTACGAGCGGCTCCTCGGGGACGCCCTGTACGGCAACGCCAGCCTTTTTACCCGGGAAGACAGCGTCGAAGAGACATGGCGCATCGTCCAGCCCCTCCTCGAGTCACCCCCCGCGGTAGAGACCTACAAGCCGGGCTCGTGGGGCCCGACCAGCGCGGACACCCTGCTCTCCGGACACCCCCGTTGGCGCCAGCCGTGGACATTCTCGCATGCCACGCGCTGACCCGTTCTCACCCGGACACCGCCTTCCCGCGGGTTGGACTGAATAGCTTCCGGATTTGTTTGCTGGCCACGTGCAGAATACGAAGGAGGGCTTCCCCGACCATGTGACAGAACGCCCCGCCACGACAAGTCAGACTCGGCGCATCGACCAGGATCGTGGCCGTTCAGCCTGAGTGGCGGTGGTTGCTGTGGCGGTCTTGGGCGAGCCGGCGATCGTCAGAGCGATGGAAGGGAAGAAGATGACTGAGAGTACGCCTGCGGCCACCAGGGCGGCGCCCGTGACGGGTCGGATGGCGTGAATGGCGACGCCGATGGTGGTCGCGGTCACAATGAACGGCAGCGTTGTGGCCTGAAGGAACGCGGCGACGAAGACGCCTCGTGATCCCACCTCGCGACGGTACAGCGCGGCCGGCAGCCCCCGCGCTAGCAGAATGGCCAGCAGGAACAGTGGGACCCTGAGGATCGCCGACGGGTTGGCGGTCAAGGCGTGGACGTCGAAGCGAAGGCCCGTAGCCACGAAGAACACCGGGATGACAAAGCCGTATCCGATGGCGTCAAGCTTCGAACGGAAATTCGGATGGTTCCTACTGTCACGGTCGACGATGCTAAGGATGACCCCGGCTATGAACGCTCCCAGAATGGTTTGCAGTCCAACCTCGGCGGCGAGGGCGACGAAACCAATGAGCAGGGCCACGGCCGCACGAACACGGAGTTCAGCGGTCGTGTCCTGCAACCGGATGAGCACCCTATTGACCCGGACGCTGCGGCCGGCCCGTGGGAGCGCCGCGCCAACGGTGAGGACCACTAGCACGAAAGCTGCGAACGTGACCACCTTGCTCGCAGCGCTCCCCCTCGATTGCGAGAAGAACAATGAGAGCAGAATGACGGTGCCGAACTCAGCCACCGAGGCGCCCCCCACGGCGAGCTGACCGAGAGTCGAATCCAATCTTTCGGCGTCCTTGAGCACGGGCACCACCAAACCCAACGATGTTGCCGCGAGAACAACCGCCAGAAATAGCGGACTTCGCACCCACCCCAGACTCTTGAAAACAGCGGCCGCGGCGAGCCCGAGGATGAGACTGAGAACGAACCCGGCGAAGGTCACCTGCAGCACACGCCCCTTCAGGTTCATCAGGTCGATGTCGAGTCCGGCTAGAAACAGCAGAAAGGCGAGGCCCACCAACGAGAGGATCTGGATGGGAGGGTCGACCTTG
>JBPYFF010000360.1:0-2725 GCA_051984455.1 Acidimicrobiales bacterium
TGCACCCGGGTCTGTTCGTGGGCCGGTCCACACAGATACAACGTGTGCGCTCGGTCCAGCAGGCCTGGTGGGTGGATGTCGGGGTCTTCCGCCGACGCCGCGACCGTCGGGTCTTCGTACGGTGCCAGGACCGTCTCCAGGGTGGTGTAGATCGAGCTGCGGATTCGCTCGTCCCGCCCGGCGCTGGCCCACAACGCCACGCCCGCCTCTGCCGCGCCCGCCTCCCCGAGGAGGAGCTCGACCTCGTGATACTCCTGCAGGTTGGTCCAGCGGACCACGTCGGCCATCGAAAGGCTGCCTGTCGCGGCAGCCAGCAGCATCGGAGCCAGAAGCTTGGCCGCGGTCGAGTACCAGAACGCTCCTTCACTGAGACCGGCTCGCGACGGCGTGGCTTCGACCAACCAGGCCGCCATCCGCTGTGCCCCGGTCCACGTCGACGCCTCGACGAGGGGCGACCATCTCGACGTTAGTCCCGAAGGCTCCGACCGGATGGACGCCGTCGGGTCGAACACCCGGGTCTGCCCCCGCCCGGCGCGCGACTGGCGCGTGAAAGCGACCAGATCCGCCTTCACCGATGTGGCCACCACCGGGCCGTCCCACTCCAACAAGGCGGGAATGGCGAGGCCGGTGGTCTTGCCGGACTGCGTGGGGCCGAGGACGAGCACCGAGTGGCGAGCTTCGGTGGCAAGGAGGCCGCCGCCCCGCCGGCCAAGGCGGCCAAGGCGGCCAAGGCGGCCAAGCCGGCCAAGGATGAGCCGGCCGCCGCCTGCTTTCCGCACTCGCAGTTCCACCAGATCACGGCGAGTGGCCCAGCGGGCGCCGGGCGGCCGTCGCCGGCCAGCCACATGCCGCGCCCGGCGAGCAGCCCACCAGGCCGACCAGGCGGCGACGCAGGTGGCGGCGGTGACCGCGGCTCCAATCGCGTACAGCCAGCCAGCCGGCGGGAGCTCGCCCCGCACGGCTGGCGGCCAGGCCCGCCTCGGGTCGGACCCGGCACGGGGAAGCCTGAACACGGTCATGGCCAGATCGGCGCCCCCGACCTTCGGCCAGGTCCCCGCCCACAGCCGGCCGGCCAGCTCGCCGGTCAGCCACACGACCCCGGCCAGCACGGTCACGCTGCCGACGAGGATGGCCGGCGGGTAGGGGGGCGGCGGGCTCGAGGGCCTCGCGCCCATCACCCTCCCATCCGGGCGTCGGTGTCGATGAGAGCGACCTCGTGCGCACCCATCCGGTGCTCGATCAAGAGCGATCGGGATCCGATCTTCCAGAGCGCCACACCTCGGGGGAGCCGGGGGAGCAACTCCGCCTCGGTCGTGGTCAGGCCGAGGAGCTCGGTTGCCGCCTGCACCTCGGACGGCGGCTGGGCAAAGACGACTCTGGTCTCGGCGTCAGCCAGGAGCCCTTCGGCCAGCCGCTGCTGCTCCGAGCCATCCCCGCCGGCCGCCCGGAGGTCCGAGAGCCGGTGGACGACCGCCACATTGGCAACGCCGAATGCTCGCGACAGCTTGAAGGACGCCTGCAACCACCGGGCGACTGCCAGATTGCTGAGGATGGCCCACGCCTCGTCGACCACAACCAGCCTCCGGACGCCATCGTCCCGGTTCAAGACAGCCTGCAACCAGGCGGCGGCGCACGTCATGAGAATGCCCAGCGCCGGTGACGCGTACAGCGCGGATAGATCGAGGACCACCAGCCGGCCATCCATCTCGATGCCGCGGGAAGTCGGGCCATCGAACATGCCAGCGAGGTCGCCCTGGACCAGCCGCCGGAGCTCCAGCGCCACCGCCCGGCCGTCCGCGGCCAGACCACCGACGTCACTGCAGACGGCGGACGCCGACGACGCCGCTGGCCGGAGGAGGGCCTTGACCACGGCGGGAATGGTGGGCACCGCCGCCCGGCCCGAGACCGACATAACCGCCAGCTCGATGGCCGTGCGCTCATGAGGGAGGAGGGTCCGGCCGAGCGAGGCAGCCACGAGCGAGCAGACCAGCTCGCCCCGCTGCCGCGTCAGGTCGCGGCCGTCGGCCGAGGGAGCGGCCGGCTCCAGCGGGTTGAGGCGCAGCGCTCCACCAGGCGCAACCTGCAGCGGCCTGGTCCCAGACGCCTGGGCCAGGGCGCCGTACTCACCCTTGGGGTCGACGACCCACGCCTGGCGACCGAAGACCTGCTGCCGCCAGAGGAACGCCTTCACGAAGCTCGACTTTCCTCTCCCGATCTGGCCCAGGACCAGCATGTTGGGATTGGTCACCGCTCCTGCCCGATAGAGCTCCCACGGGTCGTAGACAAACCCGCCACCGAAGAGGTTTCGCCCGATATAGGCGCCGCGATCGACGAAGCCGCCCTCGGCGACAAACGGGTAGAGCGCCTGCAGGTGGGCGGTCGTTGCCCGGTGGGCGGCAGGCGGGGTCATGCCAGCCCTCGCGCCAGCGGCAACGTCCAGGTGAAGCCCTCCGCTTGCTGCCCGTACAGCCGGCGCAAGTCGAGATGGGCCTGGTGGGCCGACTGCTCGACCTCGGCGCACGCCGCGGCCAGCTCCTCAGGATCACCCGCGGTCACGGTCACGTATCCGGAGAAGCGGTATTCGCCGTGCCCATCCGCCAGTTCACCTTCCCGCTGCAGCACCCCTTCGGCCTCCCGCCTGCGACGAGCGCTGGTCAGAAAGCCGGCCCGCCGTCGGAGCTGTTCGTCGGCCATATCGGCCGTCCTCGCCGCTTCCGCCTCTCGA
>JBPYFF010000361.1:0-5027 GCA_051984455.1 Acidimicrobiales bacterium
GGGCCGAGGCTCTTATCGGCATCGGCCCGATGGCCGTTGACGTACACGCCGCCGGCCTGCAGCTGCCGGCGGGCGTCACTCCTCGACGCCGCCAGCCCGGTTCGCACGAGGGCCTCGACCAGCGAGATCCCATCGGCAAGCTCGGACGGCTGAACCGGGAGCGACGGAGCATCGGCGAGGCTTGCCCTGAGGGTGTCCTCATCGAGGCCGGCGACCTCGGGAGTGAACAGGACCGCGGCCGCTCGTTCGGCCCGGGCCGTTTCGTCCTCGCCGTGGACCAGGATCGTGACCTGACGGGCCAGCTCCCGCTGCGCCTCCCGGCGCTCGGGGTGAGCATCCGTCGCCCGGTCCAGTTGCTCGATGGCGTCCCGCTCGAGGAAGGTGAAGTACCGGAGGTAGTCGCCCACCTCCGCGTCAGACGTCCGGATCCAGTACTGGAAGAACTCATAAGGACTGGTCCGCCGGGCGTCGAGCCACACGGTTCCCGACTCGGTCTTCCCGAACTTGGTCCCGTCCGCCTTGGTAATGAGGGGAGACGTCAGGCCGAAGGCCTGGGTTTCCCGCAGGCGCCGGATCAGGTCGACCCCCTCGATGATGTTGCCCCACTGATCACTGCCACCCAGCTGCAACCGGCAGCCGTAGCGATCGAACAACTGAAGGAAGTCCCACGCCTGCAAAAGCATGTAGCTGAACTCGGTGAACGAGATGCCCTGTTCACGACCCTCGAGGCGTGACCGGACCGAGTCCTTGCGGATCATGTCGTTGACGCTGAAGAGCTTTCCGACGTCTCGGAGGAAGTCGAGCAGACCGACCGACATGAGCCAGGTGGCGTTGTCTTCGAGGATGGCGCCGTCGTGACCGAAGTCAAGGAACCGTTCGAGCTGACCCTTGATCGCCGCCTTGTTGGCATGAAGCTGGTCGGCGGTGAGCAGGACCCGCTCGTCGCTGCGAAAACTGGGGTCGCCGATGAGCCCGGTTCCGCCTCCCAGCAGGGCGATGGGCCGGTGGCCGGCGTCCTGCAAGCGCCGGAGCAAGGTCAACTGAAGGAGATGACCGACGTGCAGGCTGTCAGCGGTTGGATCGAAGCCGATGTAGCCGACCAGCACGTCCTGGTCGAGCAGCTTGGGCAAGAGGACGGGGTCGGTTGCCTGATGGACGAGCCGGCGCCACTGCAGTTCGGCGAAAAGGCCACCCATGGAGCCATCCTTCCACGCCGGCGATCCGGGCCAGGGCCCGATTTCGCCGTTGGGGTCAGTTAAGGCGAGCCCGCAGCATCGCCGCCCGGCCGGCCAGCTTCTTCTTGTCCGGATCGTCGAACTGGCCGTGCACCACCAGCCGGTCGAGGGCGTCGGCTGCTTCCCCGAACCGGCCCAGATTGACGAGAACCCGGGCCAGGTCGGCCAGCTCCTTGGCGGGCACGCCGGGGATGGCGGCGCGGAGCCTGAGAACCCACTCGAGCGATCCCGTGTCACCCCGGTCGGCATAACTGTTCTTCAAATTGGCCAGCATTCGGGCGAGGATCTGGCGCGGTCCCACCGGCGCGAGCAAGGCCGGGGAAAATGGCGCCGCCGGTCCGTACAGCGAATGGAAGAGCGCGGCACACGCGTCCACGTCGAGCAGGCGGCCATGATGGAACGGATCCATCAAGTGAGCGGGGTCGTCGAGGTGCCGGACCAGGAAATGGCCCGGAAGCCCGATGCCCTCGAACCTCACGCCAACCCGGCGGCCGACCTCAATGGTCACCACTGACAGAGAGATGGGGATGCCGACCTTTCGGTCCAGCACCTGGTCGAGAAAGGAGTTGCGGGGGTCGTCGTAGTCGGAGGTGTTTCCCTGCAAGCCCAGCTGGCCGAAAAGTAGCGCCCGGATGCCGCCGACGGTGGGTTCGGGGCACCTCTCGGCCAGTTGGTCCAGCCGGGAAAGCTGCCCGGCCACGTCGAGGCCCGGCTCGGCGTGGGCAGCCACCAACAGGGCGGCTTCGTCGAGGGCGAGGGCCGCTTCCGGACCCCGGACAAGAGAAAGGAACCGGTCAGTCGGTGTCAAGGGCGCTTCATTTCTGTCTCGCCGGGCAAGCTACCCCGCCCCGGGGAGTCAGCCACGCTCCGTCTCACCGGGAACTTAGGCTGCCCGGGTGCGCGTTCAGCCGGCCTCGACCTGCCGGGCGGCGCGCGGGGCGGTCTGCGCCGTCGATCACCTGGCCGCCCAGGCCGGGCTCGCCATGCTTTTGTCGGGAGGCACGGCGGCCGATGCCGCCGTCGCGACCAGCGCCGTCCTGGCCGTCACCACCCAGCACCTGTGCGGCATGGGCGGCGACCTGCTGGCGGTCGTCGTTCCCCCCGGCGAGTCACCGCTGGCCCTGAACGCGTCCGGCCGGGCGGGCTCGGGCGCCGACCCCGAGCGGCTGCGGGCCGAAGGGCACCGGGTCATGCCGGCCAGAGGCGACATCCGCTCGGTTACCGTTCCCGGTTGCGTCGACGGCTGGCTGACCCTGCACCAGCGCTTCGGCCGGCTCCCGGTAGAGGACGTGCTGGCACCGGCCCGGCACTATGCCGAGGAAGGCTTTCCCGCCTCGCCCACCCTGGTTGCCGCCATCCCGGACGTGGCCGGTCTCCCGGACGCAGGCGACTTCAGCGTGCCCGGGCTACTCCGCCCCGGTCGCATCATCCGCCGGCCGGGGGCTGCCCGCGCCCTGGCCGATATTGCCGTTTCCGGCCGGCAAGGCTTCTATGAGGGCGAGTTCGGAGAAGGGCTGCTTCGGCTCGGTGACGGCGAGTACGCCCCCTCGGACCTCGAGACACCGCTCGCCGATTGGTCGTCCGCCCTCGGTGCCGGTGCTCTGGGCCAACGGTTGTGGACCGTTCCTCCCAACAGCCAGGGATACCTGACCCTGGCGTCGGCCTGGATGGCGTCCGACCTCGACCTGCCGGCCAACAGCGATGACCCGGCGTGGGCTCACCTGCTGATCGAGGCGTCACGGCAAGCCGGCTACGACCGGCTGGACGTCCTGCACGAGGGGGCCGACGGCGAGGCACTGCTCGCCCCTTCCCGGTTGCTGCCCCGTCAAGCGGCCATCGATCCGGATCGGGCCGCCGTCCTCCCCGACAGCTACCGGGAGGGCGGGACGATCGCCCTGACCGCGGTCGACCGCGACCGGCTCGGCATCGCACTGGTCCAGTCCAATGCCGCCGGCTTCGGCAGCCATCTCATCGTGCCGGGCGTGCGGATCTTCCTGCAGAACCGGGGCATCGGGTTCTCCCTCCAGCCGGGGCATCCGGCTGAGTACGGCCCAGGCCGCCGGCCGCCCCATACCCTTTCGCCGACCGCAGTGACCCGCCCCGACGGCGCCCTGGCGGGGGTGCTCGGAACCATGAGCGGCGACAGCCAGCCCCAGATCCTTCTGCAACTGCTGGCCCGCTGGCTGCACGAGGGTGAATCGCCCGCCGCCGCCGTCGCCGCCGGCCGCTGGGCCCTCACGGCAGGCGGCGGTTTTGAGACGTGGCAGCAGCGCGGTGTCGTGCGCGTGATGCTGGAGGGCCATTCCCCTTCATCATGGAAGGACGGGCTGGCGGCGCGCGGGCATGAGGTGGAGGAGCTGGCCCCTTTTTCCCACTCCTTTGGCCACGCCCACCTGATCGCGGTGGCCGACGACCACCTCGCTGCCGCCAGCGATCCTCGTCCCGGGTCCGGAGCCGCGGTCGGCTACTGAGGGCCGTGGCCCGCCGTCCACGCCAGGAGCCGATCGGCATCCCACATGTTGACGATCCTGTCATCAGGGACGTCGCAGGCAACCGCCCGTTCGCAGCCGTTGACCTGCCACTCCAGCTGGCCCGGCGCGTGGGCGTCGGTGTCGATGATCACCTTGCACCCGAGATCCAGGGCCTTGCGCAGCAGCCGCTTGGGCGGGTCGAGCCGCTCCGGCCTCGAGTTGATTTCGACCGCCTTGTCGTGAGCGGCACAGGTCCCGAAGACGGCATCGGCGTCGAAGGTTGATTCCGGCCGGCCCCGACCCACCACGATGCGGCCGGTGCAGTGGCCGAGGATGTCGGTGTGGGGATTGCTCATGGCCCGGACCATCCGCGCCGTCATGGGCTCGCTGTCCATGCGCAGCTTGGAATGGACGCTGGCCACCACCACGTCCAGCTCGGCCAGCAGGTCCTCATCCTGATCGAGGCTGCCGTCCTCCAGGATGTCGACCTCGATGCCCGTCAGGAGACGGAACGGGGCCAGCGACTCATTGACCGCCGCCACCACGTCGAGCTGCTGGCGGAGCCGGTCGGGCGACAGCCCATGGGCCACGGTGAGCCGCGGGGAGTGATCGGTCAGGGCGAGATAGTCATGCCCCAGGCCCCGGGCGGCGGTCGCCATCACCTCGATCGGGCTGCCCCCGTCCGACCACTCAGAGTGGCTGTGACAGTCGCCCCTCAACTTGGCCCGCAGCTCGAGGGTCGCCCGGTCGTGCTCGGCCGGCTCGTCCTGCCCGGCGTCGTGCTCCAGCCCCTCGAGGTAGACCGGCACCCGGCCGGCCAGGGCTTCGCCGATGATCCTGGCCGTCGTGTCACCGATGCCGGGCAGGTCCCGCAGGCGGTTCTTGCCGGCCAGCTCGGCCAACCGGGCCGGGCCCGCCTTGCTGGCGACGGCGGCGGCGGTTCGAAAGGCCCGGACTCGGTAAGTGGGTTGGCGGGACCGCTCCAGGAGGTAGGCGATGCGCTCGAGATCGGCAACCGGGTCACGGGACTCATCCACGGTTCTACGTCCTAGTCGACGCGGCACAATGACGGGCACATGAGTGGGCACAGAAGCGACCGCCCCCGCCCCTCTCGTCCGGCCGCCCTGCTCCTCACCGGCGGGACCAGCCGGAGGATGGGCAGGGACAAGGCGACACTCGTCGTCGCCGGGGCGGGAGCGCCCCTGGCCGAGCGGACGGCTGCCCTCCTCGCCGGGGTGGCGGCGCCCGTGCTCGAGATCGGCCCGGGGCACACCGTATTGCCGCATGTCCAGGAGTCGCCTCCGGGTGGCGGCCCCCTCTG
>JBPYFF010000362.1:0-5586 GCA_051984455.1 Acidimicrobiales bacterium
TCCAGCTGCAGCGGCACGGGATGTCCGACGTCATAGACCAGGTGGCCCTCCGGATCGACTCGGGCTTCCTCGGTGGGGACGTGAGGACTGAGTCGCCCGTCGTGCATGAGATGCCGCACGTTTATGCGCTCCACCAACACGAGGTGATCGGCGATGAGGCGGCGGTGGCAACGCCACCAGACGCTCTCAGAGCACATGATTGCGAGTGACCCTTCAGGTCGCTGACGCGACTGCTCCTCCAGCTGGCCGATGCCGGCGCCGAACTCAGGCCGAGACATGTAGTCGGCGTACCCCCGAAAGGAGGGGTGGCGCAGCGCAACATTGGGAGAATCAGGCGTCGGCTTTCTGAAGCCCCCCAGGGCCCGTTCCCAGCGATATTCGACACCGCCCTCCGGCAGCCACACTTCCATTTCCGATCGGCCGAACTGGGGGTGGCGGCGGCTTCCGGGAAAGCTGCGGACGTCTACGATCGCATCCACGCACGCCTCCCGAACGAGGTCGAGAAAGGCCTGCGCACCGAGCGTGCCGTGGCCAACCGTGATGATCGTCCGTGACCCTGACCATGGCGTCTTCTGCGTTTCCAATGCGCCTTCCAGGTTGGCAGCCTCCACCGCCTATCAGCACAGCCCCCTGCGCCGGGGGGCGCAATCGCCGCCATTCCAACGTTCGCTGACGATCTCTCGTTCAAAACCGTCGATAAAGATCGATTTGAAACGCGAGACCGCTAGCGAACCGAAGAAAAGCGGAGTCGAACGGAGTCAAGCCGGCCCTGAGGCCTCCACCTCATGGAAGGAAAGCCCGTAGATCACCACGATGGCGATCGCCACGTAGATCAATGCCCAGATCGGGTAGTACGGCACCCAGGTGATCGCAGTGATGGCCGCGATGGCCGCGGCCGCGATGCCAATCCATCGGGCGGTTTCGGCCGCGAGGTTGGCGCTGGGGCTCAGGACCAGCAGTCCGGCCGCGATCAGGATGCCGGCGACGATCAACCACACCCAGGCGTAGGTCGTCAGGCTGGAGCCGAAGACGGCATCATGAAGACCGTTCACGACGGGGCCGTTGTACCGAAACGCCCAAATGGCGTCGAGGAGTCGCATAACCCCGGCGACGATCAGCACCACGGCCGAGAAAACCAACCAACCCGAGCGCTGCACGGCAAGTCACCGTAACCGCCCGACCGCATGAGCAGGTGGATTTGCCGGGACTGCCATTCAGACGCGCCCCCACCCTCGAAGCAACTGCTCCGCCCCATCCGCCAGCTCTCGCACGAGGTCGCCCGCCGACGGCACTCCCACGACACTGCCGACCGACTCCCCCGCGTACAGCGCCATCGCAGGTACCGCACCGGTCGTCTCCCTGGTTGGGGCCGGTGCCGAGCCCTTCGGGATCGGGAGTTTGGTCGCGGCCATTTCGATCGTTCCGACGACGTCGCCCTCAAACGCCTCCATGGCCGACACGCAAGAGCGCAGCACCCGGTGCGGAGCGTCCGGCCACATGCCCGAGAACGCCGTCGTGATCACCGTGTCATTACCGGATGCTCCCACGAGGGCCTCGACGTACGACGGGTGCGCTCCCGACTCCAGGGTGGCGACGAACCGGGTGCCGACACGCACCCCGGCTGCACCGGCCGCCAGCGCAGCCGCCATGGCCCGCGCACTGCCGATGCCTCCCGCGGCGACAACGGGCACGTCGACCGCCGTCAGAAGCTCGTCCGTTATGGAGAGCCAGCCCACCGTGCCACGGATATGGCCACCCGCCTCCGTACCCTGGGCAATCACGAAGTCACAGCCAGCTTCGGCCGCCCTTTTACCCTCGTCCGCCGAGCCCACCTGCCAGGCGGCCAGAGCACCGGCGTCATGAACACGCTCCACCAGCCGGGCGCGGGGCTCGTCGTAGAAAAACTCGACCACCCGGCAATGCGGCGCCGCCGCCTCTACCGCGGCTTCGTCCAGGAAGGGCATCAAGAAGTTGATGCCGATGGGACCGTTCGCCTCATGGGCCAGGCGGGCAACCGTCGCCTCGACGACGCCAGCAGGAACCATCACCAGGCTGACCATGCCGAGACCGCCGGCCCGGGCCACGGCTGCGGCCAGTTCGGGCGTCGCCACCCCGCCCATGCCCGCTTGCTGAATCGGAAGGGAACAACCGACGAGCCGGGTGAAGGCCGTTGCCAGCATCGCGCCAAAAGGTACAGGAACGCACCGCCCGGCCAAACCGCCCGGCTAAACCGCCCGGCTAAAAGGCCCGGCTAAAAGGACAGGCGAGACACCACAAACGGCCGCATCACGGCAGAAGTGAGGCGGGTGATCGGGTCGTTTGAAACTTCAGGGCTGGAAAGGGCCGCCAACAGTGCGTCGAGGGTCAGTGCCTCATCCTGGACTCTCGCCGATCGCACGATCCGGGTCAGTCCGTCGAGGGCGGCCGCCAGTTGACCGGCGGGCTGTTCCAGATTGACACCGGCCCGCCACGCGCTCCCGGCACCGCCGGCTGCGGCGTTGGCCAGCACATCGTCCACCGATTCGGGCGCCATGACGACCGCTTCTACCACGGCTTCCGACCAGGAGGAGAGAACGGTGAGTTCCGACGTCTGCAGGCCCACTCCCTCCTCGAGCTCACCTGCGCCATCCAGTGGCGCCGGCTCGGTCGGCGACGCCCGGACCTGTTTGATTCCCGTCAGGTGGAGGTCGGCCGTGTTGTGGACGGGCATCCGGCCGTCGGCACTGCGGCGGATGGACCGGTCGAAGTCGGCGGTGATCAGGATGCCCTGGGCGCCTGGTTCCAGTGCGATTTCCTGAAGTCCGGCCGCCGGGTCCTTCCAGAGCGCCACCACCGACGACGGCGATTGACCCTCGCGCCACGACCGCTGCACCATGCCATAAGAGCTCAACGTCAGCACGGCCGAACCGGGGTCATCGGCCAGCACGCTGGCGTAGCGGGCTGTCCAGCGAGACGCGAGCTGCGGGCCGTCGAGCAGGATGGTCACGACGAGGGTTGGTCCGACGACACGCAACAGATCAGCGACTTCGTCGATCCGGGCAAGGTCCTCGCAGACGACCGACGCCACCGTGATGCCATCGCCCAGCTCCAGGAACTGAACCGACCGGCGCGGCACCTGCATCGCCTCCCACCATCGCACCGCGGGATCGAGTGCGGCCTCGAGGTGGTACTGCTCGATCTGGCGGCCGTCGAGATACCAGCGGTGATGCTTGTTCTGACGGCAGTGCCACCACCGGCCCTCGAGCGAGACGCTCAGATGAACCCAGTTCGACGGCAAGTCCCCGGAGCCATCCATCGGCTCTCTGACCCCTGCCATCACGAGGACCACGCCCTGCCGGGCCAGGACGGCCTCGAGCGGCTGAATCTCGGCGGGTGGGAGGCTGCTTTCGGGCAGCACGACCACATCGACCCGGTCGACCTCCTCTTTCGCCGCGCTCAGGATGCGGTCCACGAGCGAGACGTCGAATGCCTCCGAGGGGGAAAACTGGAAGAACCCGAAGGGTTCCATCTCGGCCCGCCGCAGTGAGCCGGGCACCGGACAGAAATCCCCGGGTTCGACGCGAAGAGGCCAGGGCAGGAGAAGAATGTTGGCTTGCTGCGGCCCTCGTCGCGCTGGGCGGACCGAGATGCGGTCCCACTTCACGTCGACGGTTGGACCCCGAACACAGGCGTACCGGGAGAGCGATCGAAAGGAGATCCCGGCTCCCGGAGTGCGCACCTTGGGCAGCACCCGCAGGAATTCAGGCGGGATGCGTGCCATCGACCTGGTCCGGGCCAGCAGCTCCCGTCCCCGGGCGCGGTAAGCCACCCCGGCCGGGCCGGCCCGCCGACCGACCGTAACTCCCATTCCTGCGCACGCCTCGTCGGCGATGGAGTGCAAGGTGAGCAGGGCCTGACAGATGGGCCATGCCCGTCCGCTGGCCACGTCCTCGATCGAAGTCGATGAACCGGCCCGCAGGACGCCCCACTCCTGAACGACACGATCAGGCCGCAACCCTTTCCCGTCTTGCACGTACGCGCACCACTCCTGAGCAGTCGTGGCGACCACGTCGCTCCACGCCCTGGCCTCGTCGGGCGGCCACTGCTGACCGGCCGGCGGCGAGACGGCAAACCGATAGCTCTCCGACCGTTCGAGGACGGCGTCGGTGAAGGCGAAAACATCCGGCGGCCAATCGAGAAGGTCGTTGGCGATGGGGGTCCCACTTGCGGCAAGCCAGGCTGAGGCGATGGTCGGCTCCGCCGGCGGATGGTCGCTTGGTGCCAGCACGTCGTTTCGCTCCGCCGTCAACTCCCCTGTTCCCCTGTCGGCCGCGGCGGCATCCTAGTCACCGCTCGCCGACCGCTCGCCGCCGGCCGCCGGCCGCCAGCCGCCAGCCAGCCAGCCCCGGCAGACTGCCATTCATGATCGAAGCCGTCATCTTCGACCTGGATGGCGTCCTGCTGGACTCGGAGAAACTGTGGGATCAGGCCCGGCGGGAGGTGGTGCAGGAAGGGGGAGGAACCTGGCTTCCGGGGTCAACGGAAGCCATGCAAGGAATGAGCTCAACCGAGTGGCCGGTCTACCTGCGGGACAGGTTGGGCGTGCAACTGAGTGCCGAGGAGATCAACAACCAGGTCGTCGCCAGAGTCCTCATGCTGTACCAGGACACCCTGCCGCTCCTCCCCGGAGCAACCGATGCGGTCGAGCGGATGGCGGCCGCCTGGCGCCTCGGCCTGGCCTCGTCTTCCAATCGACCCGTTATCGACCTCGTCCTGGATCGCGCCGACCTCGCGCCGTTCTTCGACGTCACCGTCTCGTCGGAGGAAGTGCCGCGGGGCAAGCCCGCACCGGACGTCTACCTCGAAGCCGCTCGGCGGCTCGGAGTGATCCCGTCGTCCTGCGCCGTCGTTGAGGACTCTGCCAACGGGATCCGGGCAGGTGTTGCCGCGGGAATGAGAGTGGTCGCCATCCCGAACCCTGATTTTCCTCCCCCGGACGACGTGCTGGCCATGGCCAAGGTGGTTCTCCCGAGCCTGAGCGACCTGAGCCCCGACGCGGTGGCCTGACGGTGCATCATGTCGCCATGCCCGCCTCTACTCGTCCCGGGTCTCGCTGGTCGCTCTGGTCGGAGAACTCGCTGCTGTCTATTGGATCGAAAGGTTCAGTCCTCTCGATCGGCAGTGTCGGCTCGGCGCTATCGGTCGGCAGCATCGGCTCGGTTGGCTCGATTCTGTCAGTCGGTTCGGCCGGATCGGTGGGATCAGCCCTGTCGTCGTTCTCCTTGCTGTCACTCATGTCGCACCGCGGTCGAAGGGCGGTCATGTCAGGCCGGTAACCAGCTACCCGCCCGATTGGCCTCCCGTGCAGGTATGCAGGCCCGCCCGCTCCCCTTGGCCTCCGGGTAGCGCCTCCTTCGTCGCCCCGGAAGGACCAACCCGGATCACCGTGCCGTCTTCGATTGGATCAACGTCGATCACGTGACGCCGGCCGCCCGGGCCGATGGTGCTGACCACGCCCCGACCGCAGCCCCGGCAATTCACAAGCTCGAACACCATCGCCGACTTGGTACGCAACGGCCGTGACGCCCTCGGTACCTGGCCCGACGG
>JBPYFF010000363.1:0-3976 GCA_051984455.1 Acidimicrobiales bacterium
AGAGGTGGAGGCGGGTGGCGGCGAGGAGCAGGCGGCGGAGGAAGACACAGAAGACGATCTGAAGACCTCGGGAGTGGAGGATGCGACCGCCTCGACCGAGCATCCTTCCTCGTACACGAGAACGCCGGCGGTACCGCCACCGAGGCCACAGGACCAGGCAAAGAAAGGCCACTCGGGCATCGTTCGGATCGGAAAGAGACGACGGCCTTCGCCTCCTGGATGAGTCAACTGCCGACGCCGTCCCGGTAGTAGCGCAACGCTCGAAGGGCGGCATGGTGGCCGCACATCCCGTGCACGCCCGGGCCCGGTGGCGTCGCAGCGGAGCAGAGGTAGACCCCCGGGATCCCGGTCGCGTAGGGGTCCGCCGTGAGGCGAGGTCGAATGAGCATCTGACGGACGTCATTCGCCCCAACCGCAATGTCGCCTCCGACGAGATTGGCGTCGTAGTCCTCATAGGCGGCCGGCGTCATGACGTGGCGTCCGACGATTCGTTCTCGAAGCCCGGGTGCGAAGCGTTCAAGCTGGCCCAGGATTGCGTCGGTCGCGTCGTGGCTGTAGCCGTTCGGAACATGGGTATACGCCCAAATCGGGTGGATATCGCGCCACGACCGCCTGGGGTCAGACAGGTACTGCTGGGCCACGAGGACAAAGGGTCGCTCCGGCATGCGCCCTCGATGGACGTCGGCTTCGGCGGCCGTGACCTCCTCGAGCCGTCCCCCGACGTGAACCGTACCGGCACGGCGGCAGGGCTCCGCCAACCAGGGCACCCCACCTTCGACGGCAAGGTCGAGCTTGAATACGCCTGGACCGTAGCGCCACCGGGCGAAAGCCCGCCGAGGCCGGGCTGGCAGCCGGTCACCCGCGATGCCCAGAAAAGCGCGAGGCGACGTGTCGAAGAGGGTCACTCGGGCCGGTCCGGCATCAGCCAGGGTCGAGACCCGGACCCCGGTCTCGATCTTGCCGCCCAACCCGGTCAGCAGACCGGCCAGAGCGTCCGCGACCGCCTGGGATCCCCCCGCCGCGACCGGCCAGCCGACCCGGTGCCCGGCGGCGATGAGGAGTGCGCCGACGGCAGCCGTCGCCGGCCGGTTGAGGGGTCGGATGACATGGGCCGCACAACCGGCGAACAAGGCCCGTGCCTCGTCGGTCCGAAACCGACGAGCGAGAACCGTGGCCGGCAGGGTGGCCCGCAGTCCGAACCGGGCAAGGGTTCCCGGATGTCGTGGGGCACGAACGAGGGGCCCGAGCACGTCGTCGACGAGATCCTCGAGACGTGCCGCCAGGGGCCCGAAAGTGCGTCGCCAGGCGTTCCCATCGACACCAAGGGTGGTGACCGTGTCGTCCAGGGAGCGGGTCATGATGGCGGCTCGAGCACCATCCAGCGGATGAGCGAGGTCGACCTCCGGCCACCGCCACTCCAGTCCATACTCGGCCAGTGGCAACGAGGCCATGAACGGCGAGGCGGCCCCGAGAGGGTGAACGGCGGAGCAGACGTCGTGCCGCACCCCCGGTACCGTCAGTTCGGCCGTGCGGGCGCCACCGCCGATCGTGCCAGCGGCTTCGAGGACCCGCACGGCGAGCCCGTGCTGAGCCAGGGTTATAGCAGCCGCCAATCCGTTCGGTCCTGATCCGACGACGATCGCATCCGCGTCCGTCGCCATGGCGAGAGGCTAGCGGGGTCACCGCCCGACACCTTCGGCCGACCCCCACGGTGTTACAGTCAGTCCGTTGTTGGCAGGGGGGTGGCCTCGTGGGTCGGAAGTATCAACTGGGTACGGCGTTGCTGTTGGTTCTCGCGATTCTGTCTGTCGCCTGCGGAAGCACGAAAGCAAAGACGGGCAGTAGCAGCAGCACGACGGGAAGTGGCTCTGGCGGGGTTCCGACCGCGACCGGCCTGGGGCCGGGCGTCACCGCGACGACGGTGAAACTCGGCGTCCCGTTGGTCGACTTCAACTGCATCAAGCCGTTTGTCGATTCCGTCCGTGTCCAGCAGCAGCAGACCTACCAGCTGTACATCGACAACGTCAACGCCCACGGTGGCCTGGCCGGCCGCCAGATCCAGCCGGTCTACGAAACCTATTGCCCGATCACCAATACCCAGGCCCTGGCCCTGTGCACCAAGCTCACCGAGGACGACAAAGTGTTCGCGGTTGTCGGGACGTTCGTGGACTTCTCAGGCGACGCCCAGACGTGCCTGACCAAGGACCACCACACCCCGCTGCTGACGTTCGAGCTGACCCGGGCCATCATCAACCAGTCACCACCCGGGCTCGTCATTTTTGCCGGTGCGACCCCCGAGCGAACCGACACGGTCCTCGTCGACTTGCTGAAGAAGGAGCACACCCTCAGCGGCAAGAAGATCGCCATCTTGGGTGAGACCACCAGCCAGGATGTGGTGACCAGCAGCGTCGAGCCGGCTCTGAAGACGCTCGGGATCCCGATGGGCAGCACCGCCATCCTCAGCATCACCGGATCTGACACCACCGCCGCCCAGTCCCAGCTGGACAGCTTCATCGAGCGCTGGAAGAGCGAGCACGTCACCGCCCTGTTCGTCACCGGCGGCCAGGTCTCCTCGCAGCAGTTCATCGAGAAGGTGAAAGCGGGTATGCCCAGCGTTCAGCTGGTGACCGACAACACCGACACGTTGGGTTTCGGCCAGCAAGAGAACCAGGCGGGGAGGCGGCCCAACCCGTACGAGGGAATCCTCACCTCCGTCGGGCCATTGCCACCCGAGTACACGGCGAGCGCCAACTGGAAGTACTGCGCAGATGCCTACCAGCAGAAGACCGGCAAGGTGCCGCCCAACGTGGAGACCGTCCAGCCCAAGGGCCCCGATGGCAAGACGCAGGACCTGTACGGCGTCATCAGCGACTCCTGCCAGCTGCTGACCCTGCTTCAGCAGGTCGGCAACAAGGTGGGGAAGAACCTCAATGCCGAGACCTGGGCCAACACGGTGAACAGCTACGGGGCGATCCGCGATGTCGGCGGCGGCCAGTTCAACTCCCTCCACACGGGCAAGTACGACGACTTCGACAGCTTCCGCCTCGCAACGTTTGACTCGTCGCTGCCGCCCAACGGAAACTGGCGGGGCCTCACTCCCCTCCAGAACATCCCCGGGTAAGGCCACTCACGGGGCCCGTGGACCCGGATCGGACTGTGACGGCCGTGTCATGGTACGGTCCGCCCGTTGTCAGAGTTCACCTCGTTTGACTCCGTCGGTCCCCAGGAAAGGGGGTCCCCGTGCGTGCACTGCGTAACCGGGGGATCGCGTCCCTCCTGCTGTTGACCTTGCTCTTTGTCGGGTGCGCCAGCAGCACGAAGAAGGCGACCGCCCCGGGGGGCACTACCGGCGGCACCGCAGGAAGCCCCGGCCAAGCGTCGAACTCGCCCGCCACCGGCGTCACGCCGACGACAGTGAAGCTCGGGGTGACCATGGTCGATTTCAACTGCATCAAGCCGTTCGTCGAGGGGGTCCAGATCCAGCAGCAGGAGATGTACCAGCTCTACATCGATTACATCAACTCCCACGGCGGCCTCGCCGGTCGCCAGATTCAGCCGGTGTACGAGACCTACTGCCCCATCGGCAACACTCAGGCCCTGGCCCTGTGCACCAAGCTGACCGAGGACGACAAGGTGTTCGCCGTGATCGGGAACTTCGTCGACTTCTCCGGCGACGCCCAGACGTGCCTGACCAGGAACCACCACACCCCGCTGGTGACGTTCACGCTGACGAAGGCGATCATCGACCAGTCACCACCCGGCCTCATCGTCGACCCGGGCTCCACACCGGAGCGGATCGACTCCGTCCTGGTCGACCTCATGCAGAAGCGGCACACCTTGACCGGCAAGAAGGTCGCGGTGCTCGGGGAGACCACCAGCCAGAATGTTGTGAACAACAGCGTGCTGCCTTCGCTGAAGAAGCTCGGAGTGGCGATGGGCAGCACCGCCATCCTCAACATCACCAACGCTGACACCG
>JBPYFF010000364.1:0-3665 GCA_051984455.1 Acidimicrobiales bacterium
GGATGCCGCAACTTGGACATGGCCCGAGCCTCGATCTGCCGGATCCGCTCCCGCGTCAGGCTGAAGTGCTCACCGACTTCGTCGAGCGTCCGGGGCTCACCCCGATCGAGGCCGAAACGGAGCCGCAGGATCTCCCGCTCCCGCTCGTCCAGCGCGACCAGCATCTTGGCCACCTCGCCCGACAGCAGCGCAGCGGCGGCGGCATCGAAAGGCGAGACGGCCGAGCGGTCCTCCACAACATCACCGAGCTCCGCGTCGCCGTCCTCACGAAGCGGCTCGGACAGCGACAGCGGTTCGGCCGCATGGCGGAGGATCTCGGTGACCTTCTCCTCCTCGAGCTCCAGGTCGACGGCCAGCTCCGACACCGTCGGCCGGCGGCCCAGCTGACCCTCGAGCCGGCCACGGGCCTTGGTCACCCGCGTCAGCAGGTCCCCGGCGTGCACCGGCAACCGTACGGTCCGTCCGGTGTTGGCGATGCCCCGCGTGATGGCCTGGCGGATCCACCACGTCGCGTAGGTCGAGAACTTGAACCCTTTCCGCCAGTCGAACTTCTCGACCGCGTGCATCAGTCCGAGGTTGCCCTCCTGGACCAGGTCGAGCAGGGGCAGCTCGGCCGCCTGGTACTTCTTGGCGATGGAGACGACCAGCCGGAGATTGGCCTTGACGAAGGTCTCGGCCGCGTCGTCGCCCGCGCGCACCATCCGGCGCAGCTCCCGCTTGCGGGAGATCGTCAGGCTGCCACCGGCCGCCAACTCGATCCGGGCTTCTCGCCCCGCCTCGATGGCCTGAGCCAGTCGGGCTTCATCGTCCTTGGTGAGGAGCGCATGCTTGCCGATGTCGTTCAGGTAAAGGCGGACCAGGTCCTCCTCGGGCTGAGCGGCGTGATTGGTTGGCACCTGGCGTTATCGTCCTTCCCATGCGCCGGCCCGCCGACGCCCCCGGTGCCTGGTGTCAGCATTCGTCGGGCGGTCCAGGCGGGCGCGCCATACGGGCACCGGAAGACTCATGATATAGGAGGGAATGGGTTATGTATAGCGCATAGCCGCCTCACCAGGACTAATGGACAGCGCGACGGATCGGAGGGACTGGAGACCGATGCCGGACCACCGGAAGCTCGAAGAGGAGACCGAACGGGAGATCGAAGAAGAGGCGGCGGAGGAACCGGAGGACACCATCACCCGCCGCGAGGCCCTGGAGGAGGAGCTGATGGAAGAAGGGCGCAGCGAGGAGGGCAAGGAGATCCCCTGATCGTGTTTGCCCGGCGGGCCGGGCCCGGTACTCCCGTCCGTTCTTTCGTTCATGGGCGACCTTTGGTTCAAAACCGTCGGTTTTTGGCAGTTTTGAACCGCGAGGTCGCCAGGGAACAAAAGAATGCCGGCCGCGGTAACGGCTTCCGGCGACGGCTAAGGCGAGGGCTCCGAGGCAGGGGCGCCATGGCGGCCGGCGCCGGCCGCAAAGCGCTGGGCCCCGGCCAGCGTCTCGCCGCTGCCGATGACCTCGAGGCCCCGCCGGGTCTCGTTCCGCAAGGCCTCGTCCAGCGACATGTCCCATTGCTCGTAGGCCGACGCCCGGTCGGATCGCAGACACGCCTGCGGGAGGGCGGCCAGCTCGTGGGCCAGCCGCACCGCCTCCGCTCGCGCATTGCCGGGGGACGCCAGCCGGTTGGCCAGCCCCATCGCCCGGGCCTCGTCGCCCGAGACGCCCCTCCCCGTGAGGATGAGGTCGAGGGCGTTGCTCTGACCAATCAGGCGGGGCAGGCGTATCGTTCCGCCGTCCACGAGGGGGACGCCCCAGCGCCGGCAGAACACCCCGAAGACGGCGTCGGTCGCGGCCACCCGCAAATCGCACCACAGGGCCAGTTCCAGCCCGCCGGCGACCGCCCAACCCTCGACCGCCGCGATCACGGGCTTGGTCAACCGGAGCCGGGTTGGTCCCATCGGCCCGTCACCGTCCTCGCGAACCTGCGTCCCGGTGCCCGCAGTAACCGCCTTCAGGTCGGCACCGGCACAGAACACGCCGCCCGCGCCCGTGAAGACGGCCACGGCCAGTCGATCGTCGCGGTCGAAGTCCCGAAAGGCCTCGCTCAATGCCGCCGCGGTTGCGGCGTCCACCGCGTTGCGAACTTCTGGCCGGTCGATGCTGACAATGAAGACGGGACCGTCGAATTCGGTGGTGATCGCCATCTGCGCATCCTAAAGCCGGCCCGGCGAAACCCCCTTGCGCGCACAAGTGTCGGCCGGGGCGAGGCGGTACGCTCGCCCAATGGCGGTCAACTGGCTTGACCCGGAAGAGCAGAGGGCGTGGCGCACGCTCATCCACGTCCACAGCCGGCTACTGGGTCGCCTGGATGCTGAGCTTCAGGGCTGCCATGGCATCAGCCTTCCGGACTACGAGGTGCTCGTTCACCTTTCCGAGGCACCCGGCCAGCACCTGCGGATGGCGGAGCTGGCCGAGCGGCTATCCCTTTCCCCGAGCGGCCTCACCCGGCGGCTGGACGGGTTGGTGCGGGACGCCCTGGTGGAGCGGCGGGCGTGTCCGTCCGATCGCCGGGGCTCCCTCGCCGTGCTGACTCCTACCGGGCTCGCCGCTCTGGAAGAGGCCGCGCCCACTCATGTCAACGGAGTGCGGCGGTACCTGATCGACCGGCTGGAGCGCGACCAGCTTTTCGAAGTGGCGGCCGCGTTCGACTCCGTCGGCGACGCGCTCGACGAGGCCCAGCGCCAACGGCCGGCGGCCCGTTCGCGGTTCTAGCTCCTGGCCACCTGACCCGTCACTCCCGGCCGAGGTCGAAGGGGTGGCCCTGCTCGATCCAGCCCTTCGTCCCGCCCGCAACCGAAACGGCCCGATAGCCGGCCTGCACCATCGCTTTGGCCGCGGTCAGACTGCGCACACCGGTCGCGCAGATGACATAGACCGGGTCCCCCTCGGGAATCTCATCCTGGCGGACACCCAGCTGCGGGAGCGGGATCAGCTTCGCGCCCGGCACGTGCCCGGCCTCGTACTCATCCGGGTTGCGCACGTCCAGCACGACGGCACCGGCCGCGTAGGCGGACGCAAACTCGTGGAGGTCGACCTCGAGACCGCCGGACTCGTCAACAGCCATGGTTCCATTATGAGGCCGTGAGCGGCATCATGGGGCAAGCCCATCACGGGGCAAGGCGCTCGATTCGCCATCCATCGGCCTTCGCCACGTAGCGCAGACGGTCGTGCAGCCGGTTGGCCCTTCCCTGCCAGAACTCGATCGCCCTCGGCGCGACCCGTATCCCGCCCCACCACGGCGGGCGCGGCACCTCCTGGCCGGAAAAGCGCTCCTCCATGGCGGCCATCCGGGCGTCCAGAGCAGCCCGGTCGGACAACACCTCGCTCTGCCGCGACGCCCACGCCGAAAGTTGCGACCCCCGGTCCCTGCGAAAGAAGTAGGCGTCGGACTCTTCGGCTGCAATCCGAGCCGCCGTCCCCGTGACGCGCACCTGGCGTCGTACCCGCGACCAGTGCCAGACCAGCGCCGCAACCGGCCGGGCGGAGAGCTGCCGCCCCTTCTCACTCTCGTAGTTGGTGTAGAAGACAAACCCCCGCTCGTCCACCGCTTTGAGGAGCACCATCCGGGCGTCAGGCGTGCCATCTGCCGCCAGCGAGGCCACGCACACCGCGTCCGGCTGCGGGAC
>JBPYFF010000365.1:0-6352 GCA_051984455.1 Acidimicrobiales bacterium
ACCGATCGCCCCGGCAAAAGAGACGGCAGGTAGGGGGCCATTCCGACGGTGAGGGAGTCGCCCAGCACATACACCGGGCCCGACGGCGGCGCCGGCGCCGGCACGGTCGTTGACGGGTGCGAGCTAAGCCGGGCGGCAGCGGAGCCACAGCCGGCCAGCATCACCATCACGAGGGCGCCCATCGCGACCTTCACCCGGTGAGTTTGCCCGCTCGACAGTATGAGCACTTACTCCTAGAGTTCAATCGGTGGACTATCGGGTCGAGGAACTGGCCGCCAAAGCAGGGCTGTCCGTCGACACCGTCCGCTACTACCAGGCCAAGGGACTTCTCCCTTCCCCCACCCGGGCGGGCCGGGTCGGCTGGTATCACGAGCAGCACCTCGACCGCCTGCTCGAGATCCGCCGGCTCCAGTCCCGTGGCCTGACCCTGGCTGTCATCGGGCGGCTTCTCAGCGGTGAACTCGACCGGGCCGACGAAGAACTCGTCACCGCGGTCGCCTCCGCCGCCGGCACCCCCGCCGAGCAGTGGCTCACCCTCGAGGAGCTCTCGGCCCATTCCCGCATCCCGTTCCCGCTCCTGCAGGCGGTGGAACGGGAGGGACTGCTCGTCCCCCGCCAGGTGGGCGGCGAGTTGCGTTATACGGTTGCCGACGCCGCCGCCGCCACGGCCGGCCTGACCTTGCTGGAGCACGGCCTCCCCCTGCCCGAGCTGCTGGAGCTGGCCCGCGTCCACAGCGTCGGGGTCCGCGCCACGGCCGAGCGGGCGGTCGAGCTGTTCGACCGATATGTCCGCCGTCCCCTGCAAGCCGAGGGTGGCTCAGAGGGTGGCTCAGAAGAGGAGGCGGCCGCCCGTCTGGTGCTGGCCTTCCAAGACGTGCTGGCCGCCACCGTCGCCGTCGTAACACACCACTTCCGCCGCACCCTTCTCGCCGTCGCCCAGGAGCACATCGAACGGGTGGGAAGCGACGATGAGCGGCAGGCGGTGGCGTCATGGTCGGAGTGAGGCAAGGAGTGAGCCGGCAGCTGCCTGAGGGCGAGGCCAAGGTCACGGCCGTCCGCAACCTCTTCGACACCATTGCCCCGCGCTATGACCTGGTCAACCGGGTGATGACCTTCGGGATGGACCGAGGCTGGCGCCGCCGGGCCGTTTCCGCACTCTCACTGCCGCCCGGCAGCGTCGTCGTGGATCTCGCCTGCGGGACGGGAGACCTGTGCCGCGACCTGGCCCGAGCGGGCTACCGGCCGATCGGGGTGGACTTCTCGTTGGGGATGCTGACCCACGCCCGGACCTCGAGCCCGCTCGTGCAGGGCGACGCGCTCGCGCTGCCGCTGCCGGACGGGAGCGTCGACGGCGTGGTCAGCGGCTTCGCCCTGCGCAACTTCGCCGACCTCGACCGGGCGTTCGGCGAGATGGCCCGGGTGCTGCGATCTGGGGGCCGCCTGTCGCTGCTCGACGTCGCGCAGCCAGAGCGCACCCTGGTGCGGATCGGCCACGGCGTCTACTTCGGCCACGTCGTTCCGAAGATCGGAGCGGTGCTGTCGAACGGCGACGCCTACCGCTACTTGCCCCGTTCGGTCGCCTACCTGCCACCACCGCCGAGGTTGATCGGCCAGTTGGAGGAAGCCGGCTTCACCCAGGTGGAGCGGCGCCTGCTGTCGGCCGGGATCACCCAGCTCTACACCGCCACCAGGGAGGAAACCCGATGACCTCTACTGCCACGACCACCGGCCTGGTGGCCCGAACGGTCGCCTTGCCGGCGGGCGCCGAGCCCGACCTGCTGGCCATCGGCGGCGGCCCGGGCGGGTTCCTGTGGCACACCGAAGACCTGGCCCTGGCCGGCCGGGGCGTGGCCCGGCGGGTCGTCGGCCCGGCCGAGAGCATCGCCAAGGTCCTGGCCACCATCCCCGCCGACGACCAGGTGGGAGGACCGGGCTGCGGTCCGGTCGTGCTCGGCGCCCTACCCTTCGACGACCGGCCGCCCACCAGGCTGGTCATCCCCGCGTCGGTGGTTGGCCGGGCCGCCGATGGACGGAGCTGGCTGACCACAGTGGCTCCCTCCGGCGTCGCGGCGGCCACGCCAACCGCGCTCGACCTCGACCGGCTGAGCACGTTGCCATCGATCGCACCGCCCGACCGCTTTTCCCTCATCTCCGTGCGGTCGCACGCCGAGTGGTCGAAGCTGGTCGAGGAGGCGGTGAAGGTGGTCCGGGCCGGCCGCCTGGCCAAGGTGGTGCTGGCCCGCGAGGTGCTGGTGGAGGCCAACCGGCCGTTCGTCCCGGCCGACGTTCTCCAGAGGCTCCAGGCCCTGTACCCGTCGTGCATGCTCTTCTCGGCCGACGGGTTTCTCGGTGCCAGTCCCGAGCTGCTGGTCAGCCGGCGGGGCCGGCACGTGCGCAGCCAGCCCCTCGCCGGGACCGTCGCGCGGAGCGGGGACAACCGTGCCGACGAGCGGCTCACCGAGGCCATGATGAGCTCGGCCAAGGAACGACAGGAGCACCGCCTGGTCGTCGATCAGGTCGCGGCCGGTCTTCTCCCCCTCTGCGACCGCCTGGACGTGCCCGACACGCCGTCGATCGTGCCGTTGCGCAACGTGTCCCACCTGGGCACGCCCATCGCGGGCCGCCTGACGTCACCCCCGCCCGGCGCGCTCGACCTGGTCGCCCGGCTCCACCCCACGCCTGCCGTCGCAGGCTCACCGACCGGCGCCGCGGCCGCCTACCTGAGGGCCGTCGAGGGCTTCGACCGGGGCCACTACGGCGGGCCGGTCGGCTGGATGGACGCCGGCGGGGATGGCGACTGGGCCGTGGGGATTCGGTGCGCCGAGGTGGCGGCCAACACCGCCCGGCTGTTCGCCGGAGTCGGCGTGGTCGCGGATTCGGACCCGGACGCCGAGCTGGCCGAGACCCAGTTGAAGCTGCAGGCCTTGCTGGCCGCCCTCGTCAGGCCATAACCCGGCCCACCGCGGCCGCCACCGCCTCGTGCAGCTCGTCGTGCACCGCGACGTTGCCCTGACGCGACGTTTTGACCAGCACGACCCGGACACCCCCCGCCTGGCGGGCGGCCATGAGGGTGGGTTCGACCTCGGCCGCCGACCCGGCCACTCCGACCGGCACCCGGTAGCCGGCGGCGACGGCGGCCAGGTCAAGGCCGTGCGGCGTCCCCCACAGTCGCTCGAAGCGATCCTCGGCCAGCGCCCCGGCCTGGGGCAGGAACGAGAAGATCCCGCCACCGTCGTTGTCCACCACGACCAGTGTGCACGGGCACGCCCGTTCAGCCGCGCCCACCAGCCCGGCCGAGTCGTAGAGGAAGGCCAGATCACCCATCAGGGCCACGACCTCGTCGCCGCCCAGCGCCACGCCCAGTGCGGTCGAGATGACCCCGTCGATGCCGTTGGCGCCCCGGTTGGCCAGCACCCGCAGCCCGTGGCGGGGGCGGGAGTACCACTCGACGTCCCGCAGTGGCATCGACGCCGACGTGAACAGCACTCCTCCGTCCGGCACCGTCGCCCCGACGGTTCGGGCCACGGCGGGCTCGGTCACCTCCGCGTGGCCGGTCAGCACCTGGTCGAAGGCCGCCTGGGCGGCCGCCTCGAGCGCGGCCCACTGCTCTCCCCACTCTCCCCAGGCCGACCCGTGGGACAGGGCAGCGCACAGGGACTCGGGCTCGGCCGCCACGACCAGCCCGGCCATCCGCTCCGGGTCGGGCCAGCGCCCGAGGGGATCAACCACGATCTGGTCGACCTCGGGGCCAAGCCCGCCCAGCCATGTTCCCACCACTCGTGAGACCCATGGATCGCCCAGCCGCAAGACGGCCTCGGGCACCTGACTCGCCACCTCTTTGCTCCTCAGCAGCGCGTCGGCAGCCGCGATCGTCGAGCGGGCCGGCACCCGGCACCCCGACCGCGGGTCGGCCAAAACCGGCCAGCCCAACGCCTCCGCCAGCCCGTGCACCGCCCCGGGCGGTCCCGCCCCGGCACCGGCCACGATCAAGCCACGCCGGCCGGTCAGCGCCGAGATCCGGTCAAGGATGGACGCCGGAGGGTCTCGCCCCACCGCGGTCGCCAGCCGGTGCCAGGGCGCGCCATCGGGGCGGCCGGGCGGCAGCGGCAACGACGTTCCGAGGAGTGGCTCCCGGAAGGCCAGGTTGAGATGCACCGGTCCCCCGCCGGCCGCTTCTGCCACCGCCCGGGCAGCCAGCGACCGCCACGTCCCGGTCGCGGCCGCCTGCGGGACGCCCGGGGAAACGGCCCACCGCACCGATCGCCCGAACAGACCGACCTGCTCGATGGTCTGCGGGGCCCTCACGTCGTGCAGCTCGGCCGGCCGGTCGGCCGTGACCGCCAGCAGCGGCACCCCCGCCTGGCCGGCCTCGACAACCGCGGGGTGAAGTTCGACCGCGGCCGTCCCACTGGTAGTGACGACCACGGCCGGCCGCCCGGTCGCAAGTCCCAGCCCGAGCGCCATGAAGCCGGCTGATCGCTCGTCCAGCGCCACGTGGATTCGCACCCGGCCATGGGCCGCCAGGGCGAGCGTGATTGGCGTCGACCGCGAGCCGGGGGCGACGACCGCGTCGCGCACCCCGGCCCGGACCCACTCGTCGACCAGGGTGGCCGCAAACGTGGCCTGGACGTCGGCGTCGTTCACCGAGGTGGAAGGATCGTCCCGTGCTTGCCGGCGAGCAGGTGGGAAAAGGGCCGTCCATCGTGCTCGTCCACGGGTTCACCCAGACCCGTCGGGCGTGGCTCCCGGTCGCCAACCTGCTGTCCGGCCTCAACCACTTCACCCTGGTCGATGCGCCTGGCCACGGCGATTCCAGCGGAGTGCAGGCCGATCTGGGTGAGGGAGCGGCCTTGCTCGGGGCGACGGGCGGCCGGGCCACCTATGCCGGATATTCGATGGGCGGCCGGCTCTGCCTCCACCTCGCCTTGGCCCGGCCCGAGCTGGTCGAGCGGCTGGTCCTGGTTTCTGCGTCCCCCGGCATCGAAGACCCAGGGCAGCGGGCGGCCCGCCGGGCCAGCGACGAGGTCCTCGCCCAGCGGATCGAGGCCGAGGGCGTGGCCGCGTTCGTCGACTGGTGGCTGGCGCAGCCGCTGTTCGCCACCCTTCCTGCCACCGCGGCGGGCCGGGAGGAACGCCTGGCCAACACCGCCGAGGGGTTGGCCGGCAGCCTTCGGCTCGCGGGGGCGGGCAGTCAGGAGCCGTTGTGGGACCGGCTGAGCGAGCTCACGATGCCGGCCCTGGTCGTCGCGGGCGACCTGGACGCCACCTACGTCGACATCGGCCGGCGGATGGCCGCCCGCATCGGTGACAACGCCGAGCTCGTCCTCATCCCTGGCGCCGGCCACGCCTGTCATCTGGAACGGCTCGACGCCTTCTGCGTGGTGCTGGCCGACTTCCTGCAGGAGGCGCACTAGAGAGCGATTCCCACGGCCAGCAGGACGCCGAAAACCAGCTGCAGCCGGCCGGTCAAACCGAGCACCTCGACCAGGCCCCGACCGCTCTCGCCCGCCATGACCCGCCGCGCCGGACGCAGGGCCAGCGGCAGGCTGATGAACGCCATCAGGGCCCACGGCCGGGCGACCGCGATGGCCGCGACGAACACGTACGGAATCGTCACACACCCGCTGTAGAACCGTCTCGTGGCCATCGCTCCCAGCCGAACCGCCAGTGTCCGCTTGCCCACGGCGGCGTCTCCCGCCATGTCCCGCAGGTTGTTGACGACCAGAAGGGCCACGGCCAGGAGCCCGACCGGCACGGCTGCCAGGACAGCCAGCCCGGTCACCCGCTCCAGTTGCACGTACGCCGAGCCTGCGGTCGCGACCAGGCCGAAGAAGATGAACACGAACACTTCCCCGAGCCCCGCATATCCGTACGGACGGGGACCGCCGGTGTAGAGCCAGCCGGCCAGCATGCACAGCGCCCCGACGGCAATCAGGACGGGGCTGACCGCGATCGCCAGTGTGAGGCCGGCCGTCGCCGCGACCGCGAAGGCGACCAGTGCGGCCCGCTCGACTTCCTGGGGCGTGGCCAGCCCTGAGGCCACCAGCCGCACGGGGCCGACCCGGACGCTGTCGGTGCCCCGGACCCCGTCGCTGTAGTCGTTGGCGTAGTTCGTGCCCACCTGGATCGCGAGCGACACGACAAGGGCGGCCGCGGCCCGCCACCAGATGACGGTGCCCTCGGCCGATCCGACCGCCGTGCCCACCAGGACGGGCACGACCGATACCGGCAAAGTGCGGGGGCGGGCGCCGGCCACCCAACGGTTCATGGAGCGGCAAACTACCGGGGTGAACGCCCTGGTAGCCATAGAGACGGCACCGGGCTTCGTGGACGGGCTCCGGCGGGCGTGGGA
>JBPYFF010000366.1:0-3020 GCA_051984455.1 Acidimicrobiales bacterium
CCGCGCCGCTGCTCACCGGCTACCGCGGGTCGACCCCGGCGAACGTGGCCGCGCTCGAAGAACTGCTGCTACGAGTCGGACGCCTGGGAGAGGCTCACCCCCAGATCGCCGAACTCGACCTCAACCCGGTGATCGTCGGGGCCGCCGGCGCAACGGTTGTCGATGCCAAGGTCCGGCTGGCGCCCGCACCGATGCCCCCCGATCCGACTCAGCGCCGCCTCCGCTAGCCGTCCCCGAGGCGCAAGGGACCATTGGTCGCCAGACCGCGAGCCGTTCGGCTCTAGTTGCGGATCGGGCCGGGCCGCGAGTCTGTCAACAGCCCACGGTGACGGTGGGTCACGCGTGGGCCAGTTCGTACTCGACGTCGTTGGTCCTGGTGGGATCGGGCCCAAGGGGGACACACCCGGTAACGACGATCAGCACCTCTCCGATGGCGGGGTCGGCTTCGGCGACCGCCACGACGTTGGGACCAACGTCGAACTTGTCATCCCCGACGCGGACCTGGCCTTGCTCGATTCCTCTGGCCACCTCTCGGATCAGCGAACTCACGCAAGACGCGCCCCGAACTGTCTCTCGAATCATGGAACCTCGACTCCTTCCCGGCCAGACTCCATCCTCCGCTTCCGAGCTTCCGCCCGTTGCGGCCGACCCAGAAGAGGTCCAAGGTCAATATCGGGCCCGGCGATGGACCCCTTTTTGTTCGTCAGTCGCCCGGCTGGGCGTCTGCCGACGACGAGGCCTATTCCTCGCCTATTCCTCGCCCGTCGGGACCCGCCACTCGAGGCGAGTGCCTCCTCCTGGCGGGCTGGTTATTCGCAGGGATCCGCGGAGCTTTTCCGCCCGTGCCTGGACGTTAGCGAGCCCACTTCGACGGCCGGACTCTTTCAAGCCAACGCCGTCGTCAGAGACCACCAGGACGATCTCGTCTCCCACTCGCAGATCAACGTGTGCGTGGCTGGCGTGTGCGTGACGAGCCACGTTGGACAGTGCTTCCCGGACGACGGCTAACAGCTCCGTCTTGACCTCATCGCTGATGACAGAGTCGACCGGACCGTCGAAGTGAACATTCGGCTCAAAACCGAGACTTTCAGTGGCGTCGTCGACCACGTACATGATCTCGGTCCGCAGGCCGGACGCGGCTGACACCGGCATCTCGAGCTGAAAGATGGTCGTGCGGATCTCCCGGATGGTGACATCCAGATCGTCGACCGCGGTTGCGATGCGTTCCGCCGCCCGCTCGTTGTCGACCAGATGGAGAATGCTCTGCAGGCCCATGCCCGTCCCGAACAGCCGCTGAATGACCAGGTCGTGCAGATCCCGGCCGATGCGCTCACGATCACCGGAGAGCAGCAGCTGCTCCCGGGCCTGCCGCGCTCGAGCCAGCTCGAGGCCCAACCCGGCCTGGCCGGCAAAGCCCTCGGCCATGTCGATGTCCTCGGCTTTGAACTCGGCACTGGCTTGTGAGCGGGCTATAAGCAACACGCCCACCGGCTTCCGCTCCGACAAGATGGGTGCGGCCAGCTGCGCGCCGCCGGACTGTGCCGGGGGCGCGGCAACAACCTGGGTCTGACCACTGGCGAGAGCCTCCGACACGATGGGTGGGAGCGTTGTCAGTTCTTCACCAGGCGCGGCCGAGGTGTCGCCACACGTGGCTGCGACCCGTGCAACGTCGTCGTCCATGACCATGATCGACGCGACATCGGCGTGAACCAGATCGCAGCTCCGCGAGCAGATGAGCCCAAGGGACCGGTCGATCGACCGGTTGGAAAGGAAGGCCAGGCGAATCTCCGCCGCGGCTGATTGCCATCGCTCTTGCCGTCGAAGGAGCGTCTCCGCCCGCTTCCTCGAAGTGATGTCCCGCAGCAGTACGGAAAAGCCAATGAGCCGGACGGTGGTATCACGCAGGGGCGAGACGGAGATGGCCACGTCAAGGGGGCTGCCGTCCTTCCTCGTCCAGCGGGTGTCGCGTGCGACGGGAGGCCGGTCGGCCATTACCGCATCGAGGAGCTCTTCGAACTCTCGGCTGCCGTCGCCGGCGAGGAGCCGGCCGACATGGGATCCGATAATTTCGTCCGGTGTGTAGCCGAGCAGCCGCTCGGCCCCTGGGTTCCAACTAGTGACCTTGCCATCGAGCGTCAGTGCGAGGATGGCGTCTAGCGACGATTGGACGATGGCAGCCAGCTGGGCTTGCGCCGCCGTCGCAGCCCGGGCGCGGCTGATGTCCCTGACACCAGCGACAATCAGTGGCCGGTCAGCTCCGCTGATGGGGGCCAAGCTGATGTCGACGGGAAATTCGCTGCCGTCCTTTCGGCGACCTAGCAGATCCAGGCCCACTCCCATTGCTCGGGCGCGGGGTGTTCTCAGATACTGACGGCGGTCGTGACGGTGGGTGTGCCGGAACCGCTCAGGAACCAGGAGCTCGACGGATCGCCCGGTGAGCTCCGACGCGGCGTAGCCGAATAGTGATTCGGCCTGCCCATTGAGAGCCACGATGTCACCGTCTCGGTTGACCACGACCGCGGCGTCAGGCATGACGGCCAGGAGCATGACGAGCAGTTCTGACGAGACTTCTTCTTTCGTCACCGGGTCTGTCCTGCGTACGGTCGCGGCTGGCTCAGAACTCGCTGCGTCCGGCTCGGTTGCGGGGGAACTGGCGTCGCGGGCCATAGGTCAGAGCATAAAGCAGTGGCCTCTCCGTCCGGCCGCCCAGGAGGCCCGGCGGCGGGTTGAGCGCGATCCGGCACCAGACCACGGGGATAAAGCGGTTGCGGAGTCAGAAGGCGATCGCCGTGGGGCCAAAGTCCCCTGCATCTAGCGACGCTTTCCTCTGGGTCGGCCCACGCGGTTCGACCCACCGTGGATGGCATGGATGTGGCGAATTATCGGGAGGGCTCCAGCAGGTATCCCATGTCAACTGCAACAGCCTCCACTGTGCGGCCCGGCCGCCACCCCGGCCAGTTTGATGGCCGCAATGCGACACGGGACCTCCTGCGACTGGCCGATCTGACCAGCGAATATTT
>JBPYFF010000367.1:0-3817 GCA_051984455.1 Acidimicrobiales bacterium
GGGGTGCGTCCGGCATCCGCGTGCCCGGAACCACCGTCACGAGCGCAGGGCCGATCTCTCTCACGACGGGCAGGTCGGTGGCGGCGCAGACCACGCCTCCGCAGCGGGCCTCGATGGCGGCACCGACCCGTTCGTGCAGAACGTGGGCAGGTGCGTCCGGCTGGCTGCTGAGCACGGTGACTCCGAGGGCAACCGGTGGTTCCAGCCCGGCACTCGCGGCGCCCTCGGCCAGACCGTCCACCCCGGCCCGCAGCATCGGCACTCCACCGACCGCGTGCATGGTGAGGTACGAGACACCGAGTGCACCAAGAACACGGCTCGCTCGACCCACCGTTGTGGGGATGTCGTGGAGCTTCAAGTCGAGGAGCACGCGGTAGCCCTGGTCGGCTATTGCCAACACGGAATCCGGCCCGGCGGCACTGAAGAGCTCGAGCCCGATCTTGGCCACGCCAAACCACTCGCTGAGATCCCGGGCGAGGCGAGCTGCCGCCACGATGTCGTCGACATCGAGGGCCAGCGCGAGGCGAGCGCGCAATCCGCCCGCGGCGCCGGCCTCGTCAGCCCTCATGTTGGTCCTCGACGGTGTGTTGCCGTTCGTCACCAGCGTTCCTCCTCCTCAGGTCGGACCAACTGCGGACTCCGTGCTGCTGACACCAATCGGCCAGCTCGGACAAAATCCTGGCCGGGGCGCGGGGATCGGCGAAGATGGCGGTGCCTACCTGCACCGCGTCGGCGCCGGCCGCGATGAACTCGGCCGCGTCTTCCCCGGTCGTCACCCCGCCAACCCCGACAATGGCCGCGTCCGGAAAGGCCCGCCGGCAGTCATACACCGCCCTCACGGCAACGGGGTGAAGGGCGGGCCCGGACAGGCCGCCTTTTCCACCGCCCAATCTCGGCCGGCCGGTCAAGGGATCGAGCGCCAGGGCAGGGAGAGTGTTGATGAGCGTCACCCCGTCCGCTCCCCCGTCCAGCGCGGCCCCGGCGATCTCGGTGATGTCGGTCACCGCGGGACTGAGCTTGGCCCATACCGGCAAACCGGTGCCGCCCAGGGCTCGGGCGGCCGCGTCGATGGCGGCGTGGGTCCCTGACGGGGACTGGGCGAACATCCGGCTGGCGTCTTCGACGTTGGGGCAACTGATGTTGGCTTCGACCGCGACGAGCGCGCTCGCGGCATCTCGCTCCCCCTTGGCGGCGGCCAGTGCCTTCGCAGCCCGGCCATAGTCGCCGGCCGTGAAGCCCCAAATACTGGCGACGACCCGCGCACCGCTCGCAGCGAGGGCGGGGAGGTCGGTGTCCAGCCAGCGCTCAATGCCCGGGTTCTGCAATCCCACGCTGTTCAACATTCCTGCCCTCGCCTGCTGCACCCGCGGGCGCGGGTTGCCCGACCAGGGCTCAGGTGAGAGCGACTTGACCACGACCGCGCCCAGCTCCGCCAGGTCGATATAGGCGCCCAGTTCGACGCCGTGGCCGGCGGTCCCCGACGCGGTCATGACCGGGTTGGGCAGCGCAACCCGGCCGACACTGGCGGTCAGGTCGGACCGGCGCTTCGGGGGACGGGAGCGGATCAAAGCGGCAACCGCTGCTGGTCGTCGTGCTGGTACTCCTGCAGGCTGCGGATGGATAGAGCATGTTCCGCCCAGTCGGCGATTCCTGCGGCCGCAGCCCGCGCCGCCGCGACCGTGGTGAGGCAGGCAACCTGATGCAGGTTGGCCGCCCGCCGGATGTAGGCGCCGTCAGCCCGGGGACCCCGACCGCGAGGGGTGTTGACGACGAGCTGCACCTTCCCTGACTTGATCAGGTCGGTGGCATCCACTCCGTCGGCTGGAGCTGGAGGGACGTCTCCGCGTCCGCCGTCGTCGCCGACCTTGGCGACGATCGTCTCCACCGGCACACCCCGTTCCTCGAGATAGGCGGCGGTACCGGAAGTCGCGACCAGGGAGAAGCCAAGTTCGACGAATCGCAGGGCGGCCCGCAGGCCAGCTTCCTTGTCCCGGTCAGCCAGGGACAGGAACACCGAGCCGGATTCGGGCAGCGCGTCGCCGGCGGCGATCTGACTTTTGGCGAACGACAGCCCGAAGGTTCGGTCGATGCCCATCACTTCACCGGTCGAGCGCATCTCCGGCCCGAGCAGCGTGTCGGCGTCGGGGAAGCGGTCGAACGGCAGCACCGCTTCCTTCACGCTCACGTGCCCCCCGGTGGCGGGCGACCCGAGCAGTCCCTCGGCTCGAAGCTCATCGAGCGTCGCGCCCGCCATCACGCGAGCGGCCACCTTGGCCAGCGGCACTCCCGTGGCCTTGGACACGAACGGAACAGTGCGGCTGGCCCGAGGGTTGGCCTCGATCACGAACACCTGGGTGCCCTTGACGGCGTACTGCACATTGACCAGGCCCCGGACATCGAGCGCATCGGCGATGGCCCTCGTATAGGACTCGATGACCTCGACGACGCTCGGCGGGAGCGTGGGAGGCGGGATCACACAGGCGCTGTCGCCGGAGTGCACACCCGCTTCTTCAACATGCTCCATCACCGCTCCGATGACCACCTCACCGGGCGCGTCCCGAATGGCGTCGACGTCCACCTCGATCGCGTCTTCCAGGAAACGATCGATCAACACCGGCCGCTCGGCTGACAGCCCTCCTTCCCGACCGAGAGACCCGAATCTGGCCAGCTCGGCCATGGCCCTCAACAGGCCGTCCTGGTCGTAAACGATCTCCATGGCCCGGCCCCCCAGCACGTAACTGGGCCGGAAAAGGGCCGGGTACCCGATTCGCGCGACGACGGCCAGCGCGTCATCGACCGTTGCGGCCGTACCCCCGGCCGGCTGGGGGATCTCCAGCCGGGAGCACAGCGCGTTCCATCGCTCCCGGTCCTCGGCCAGGTCGATCGACTCAGGGGAGGTGCCAAGGATGAGCTCGGCCGGGAGGCGGCTGGCGAGCTTCAGCGGCGTCTGACCGCCGAGCGACACAATCACGCCTTTGACCCCACCCGCGGCCAGCTCCACGTCGAGCACGTTGGCCACGTCCTCGAACGTCAGGGGCTCGAAGTAGAGCCGGTCACTCGTGTCGTAGTCGGTCGACACGGTCTCCGGGGTGCAGTTGATCATGACCGTCTCGAAACCGGCCTGGTGGAGGGCAAAGCTGGCCTGGACGCAGCAGTAGTCGAACTCCACACCTTGTCCGATCCGGTTGGGGCCCGAGCCAAGGATGATGATCTTGGGCTTCCGGCCCGGCCTGACCTCATCGGTGTCTTCGTAGGTCGAGTAGTGATACGGCGTACGGGCGTCGAACTCGGCCCCGCAGGTATCGACCGTCTTGAAGGTGGCCCGCACGCCGTGCGCCAGGCGGGCGGAGCGAACGGCGTCGTCCGGGATCTGCCACATCCAGGCCAGCTGGGCATCGGCAAAGCCGAGCCGCTTGGCGCGCTTCCAGTCCGCCTTGCTCAGAGCCTGCGGCCCGGGCTTCGAGGCCAGATGGGCGCGTTCCTCTACGATCAGGCCAAGCTGGTCGAGAAACCACGGGTCGACTCGGGTCGCCTCGTACAGCCGCTCGATCGAGATGCCCCGCCGTAGCGCCGCTTCCAGCTGGAAGGGGCGATCGGGCGTGGCCACCGCTGCTCGGCGGACCAGTTCGTCGTCGGACCATTCGTCGTACAGCCGCTCGGCCGGATCGCAGTTGAGGCCGAGCCGTCCGTGCTCGAGGGATCGCAGCCCTTTCTGGAGGGACTCGGGAAAGGTGCGCCCTATCGCCATGGACTCGCCCACTGACTGCATCCGGGTGCCGAGAACCTCCGGGATGTCAGGGAATTTCTCGAACGCCCA
>JBPYFF010000368.1:0-8531 GCA_051984455.1 Acidimicrobiales bacterium
TTGCGCCTCAGCGACGCTTTGATGAGGTCGCGATTCATGCGGGCGATGGTCTCCATGGGGATCTCTTTCGGGCACACGGCGGAGCATTCCCCGATGTTGGTGCAGGTCCCGAATCCGAGCTCGTCCTGCTTGGCCACCATGGCGAGGGTCCGGCTATAGCGCTCCGCCTGTCCCTGAGGCAAGGACCCGAGATGGGTCAGTTTGGCGGCAGTGAAAAGCATGGCCGAGGCGTTCGGGCAAGCGGCGACGCACGCTCCGCAGCCGATGCACGCGGCCGCGTCGAACGCCCTGTCCGCATCCGGCTTCGCCACCAGGATGGCGTTGGCGTCGGGCGCTCCACCGGTCGGGGCGGTGATGAACCCGCCGGCCTCGATGATCCGGTCGAATGCGGTGCGATCGACCACCAGGTCCTTGATGACAGGAAAGGGCTTCGCCCGCCACGGCTCGATGTAAATCGTGTCGCCATCCTTGAAATACCGCATGTGAAGCTGGCAGGCGGTGGTGGCCCGATTGGGTCCGTGGGCCACACCGTTGATCATCATGCCGCACATGCCGCAGATGCCTTCCCGGCAGTCGTCGTCAAACGCGATCGGATCCTCACCGTTCTTGGTCAGGCGCTCGTTGACCACGTCAAGCATCTCCAGAAAGGACATGTGGATGCTGACCCCCGGCGCCTCGTAGCGCACCAACTGCCCCGCCTGTTCCGGCCCCCGCTGGCGCCACACGTAGAGCGTCAGGTCAATGCTGTGCTGCTCCTGGGGGAGCGGTGTCGTCGGAGTCGCCGACTCGTCTATGACCGCAGCCATCTAGGCGTAACTCCGCTGGCTCAGGTGGACATACTCGAACGTCAAGGGCTCTTTCAGCAGCACCGGCTTCGGGATCGGTCCCGACGTGACCGGCGCGGCGTTCCCCTTTTCTCCCCCCCATTCCCACGCGGCGACATAACTGAACTCGTCATCGTTGCGCAACGCCTCGCCATCCTGGGTCTGGAACTCTTCCCGGAAGTGGCCGCCGCACGACTCCCGGCGATGGATGGCATCGGTGGCCAGCAGCTCGGCCAACTCGAGGAAGTCAGCAACCCGGCCCGCTTTCTCCAGCGACTGGTTCAGCTCAATGTCGCTGCCCGGCACGTTGACATCGTTCCAGAACTCTTCCCTGAGCGTGGGCAGGTCGTCGAGCACTTTGGTCAGGCCCTCCTCATTGCGAGCCATGCCGCAGCGCTCCCACATCATGTGCCCGAGCTCACGGTGAAACTCATCCACCGTGCGCCTGCCCTTGATCGACAAGAGCCGGCGGATTCGCTCGAAAACGTCCACCTCGACCGCCCGTGCGTCCGGATGGGACGGAGCCAAGGTGGCGGGCTTCGCCGTCGCCAGGTAGTCGGCGATAGTTGAGGGGATGACGAAGTAGCCGTCGGCCAGTCCTTGCATGAGTGCCGATGCCCCCAACCGGTTGGCGCCGTGATCGGAGAAGTTGGCTTCGCCGGCAACGAACAACCCGGGGATGTTGCTCATCAGGTCGTAGTCGACCCAGAGGCCACCCATCGTGTAGTGGATGGCTGGATAGATCCGCATGGGCACCTGATAGGGACTGTCACCGGTGATGCGCTCGTACATGTCGAACAGGTTGCCGTAGCGCTCGCGTATCACCTCCACGCCGAGTCGCCGGATCGAGTCCGACAGGTCGAGATACACGCCGCGGCCACCCGGCCCGACGCCGCGACCTTCATCACAGGCTTCCTTGGCACGACGCGAGGCAATGTCGCGGGGTACCAGGTTGCCGAAGCTGGGATACAACCGCTCGAGGAAGTAGTCCCGTTCGGCTTCGGGAATCTGTCCCGGCGCCCGGGGGTCGTCGGGCTGAAGCGGTACCCAGATGCGCCCGTCGTTTCGCAGGGACTCGGACATCAGCGTCAGCTTCGACTGATAGTCGCCACTGACCGGGATGCACGTCGGGTGAATCTGGGTGTAGCAGGGGTTGGCCATCAACGCTCCCCGTCGGTGCGCCCGCCAGATGGCGGTCGCGTTGCAGCCCGTGGCGTTGGTCGACAGGTAGAAGACGTTGCCGTATCCCCCCGTCGCGAGAACCACGGCGTCGGCCAGGTGTGAGCGGATCTCGCCGGTCACCATGTCGCGGGTCACGATGCCTCTCGCCTGGCCGTCGATGAGGATCAGGTCCAGCATCTCGTGGCGGGCGTACATGGTGACCTGGCCGGTGCCGATCTGGCGGGCCAAGGCCTGATAGGCACCGAGCAGAAGTTGCTGGCCGGTCTGGCCCCGCGCGTAAAAGGTGCGACTGACCTGAGCACCGCCGAACGAACGAGTGTCGAGCAGACCGCCATACTCGCGAGCGAACGGCACGCCTTGAGCGACGCACTGGTCGATGATGTTGACGCTCAACTGCGCCAGCCGGTACACGTTGGCTTCCCTCGACCGGTAGTCACCGCCCTTGACCGTGTCGTAAAAAAGCCGGTAGACGCTGTCCCCGTCGTTGCGGTAGTTCTTGGCCGCGTTGATGCCGCCCTGGGCCGCGATCGAATGGGCGCGACGGGGTGAGTCCTGATAACAGAAGCAGCTGACCTGATAGCCCAGCTCCCCCAGACTGGCGGCCGCGGCCCCACCGGCCAGGCCGGAGCCGACGATGATGACGTGGTAGCGGCGCCGGTTGGCCGGATTCACCAGCTTCATGTCGAACTTGTGGAGGTCCCACTTCTCGGCGATGGGCCCGGGGGGCACCTTGCCGTCCAGTTCCGCGCCGGAGTCGACCCAGCGGGTTGGCCGTTCGACGGCGATGGTCATGGTTGCGACCTCCCTGACCGGCTCAACTGATGAGGCCTCCGAGAACACCCAGCGGAACGGAGATGAACCCGAGGAACACGACGACCGCGACGGTTGCCGCGGTCCGCCGGACGATCGGGTCCCAACGACGATTGTTGGCACCGAAGGTCTGGAACATGCTCCATGTCCCGTGGTAGAGGTGCATGGCCAGAGCGAACATGGCCGCGACGTAGATGATTACCAGCCACCACTGATTGAAGCTTCCGACCACGTTCTGGTACACGTTGCCTCGCACGTAGGTGTAGCCGGGGTGGATCCAGCCCCACGTCAGGTGGGCGACGTGGAAGATGATGAACAGGCCCACGGCCAGACCGCCCCACCGCATGGTCACCGCCGGGATTTCTGTGATATCTGCCTGGACGTGCTCGGGGTGGTGGTAGCGGACCTGGCGGGCCCGCCGGCTTCGTACCGACAGGTCGATGGCGAGGTACACGTGGACGACCAGCGCCACGATGAGCAGGATCCGGATGATCCATAGCAACCAGGTATGGGGAAATATTGGATCGCCCATGCGCCTCAGGAACTCTGAGTAGCTGTTGATCTCCTTCGGGCTCAGGAAGACCTTGAGGTTGCCGAGCATGTGGCCGATGACCCACAGCACCAGGTACACGCCGGTGACTGCCATCAGCACCTTCTTGCCGATCGACGTCCGGTAGATCGGCGGCGCCACGGTGGTCGCGGTCATCAATATCGACAATAGGGCGACGGCGCCGTTATCTGCCTACTTTGGCGGGCTTGGCCTCAGCTGACCACGCTGTCATAGCGGTTGGTCACCTTGCCGTCGGCCCATTCCAGGTTGAGCTCGAAGACGAGCGGACCCGGCCTGGCATTTGCTGGCAGCGTCGTCACCAGCCGGCCCACACGGCTGCAGCTGTCGGCCTCGACGTCGCCTTCGAACCACCAGGTTCGCGCCCCGCCCGGCCAGCTCAGCTCGGCCCGGACCCGAGCTCGGTGCAGCGGCGTTCGCAGGTCGCTCACCACGTGGAGATCGAGGTCGATCTGGCCGCGCGGCCCGTAGGCCGCGGCCGGGCGATCCGCCACCACGATCACTGGCGCGCAGGCGACGGCGAGCGCTTCGAACCCCGCCTTGGGATTGCGCTCATGGTCCAGGACCGACCAGGTGACAGCCGGCTGGCCATCGGCGAAACAGAACTGGCAGAACCCGCCGGTCGGACGGTACTTCAATCGGCGAAGGGTCTCGATGTGGTGGCGGATGACAGTCGCCTGATAGGCCTGAGTCGCATCCCGCCACGACTCGAACGTCGCGTGGTCGGCGGGCGGGACGTAACGATCGAAGATCGACTTCTGCAGGCAGTGCGCCCGGGACAAACGGACCCAGTCCAGGTCCGGCCAGCGTTGGGGCTCACAGAAGGCAGCGGAGTTGGGCACCGCCTGCGCTCCGAACTCGGAGACGAACCGGGCCATGACCGGGAACCGGGCAAGGGCTCGAGCAAACTCGCGCTCCTCACTGTGGTACCAGCCGTAGTAAAGGTGGCTGTCGGTGCCCCAGGCAGGATGAGGGACCACACCCGAGTGAGCCACGACCGGACGGGAGCCGTCCGCTTTTTCGACCGCTCGCCGGATGGATCGATCGAGCGCTGTCTTGTTCCAGCTGGGAAAGGTCTGCCCGACCACCAGCCGGGCCCGGGTCCGCACGGTGGGCCCGGCGTGCTCGGGGCCGGGTGCATAGACGGCGGGATCGACGTCAATGGCGAACGGCTCGTTGTGGCCGCACCAGATGGCGATTGACGGATGATGGCCGAGCAGGTCGACCGCCTGCCCCGCCTGCCGGGCCGCCTGCCGGCGGAGACCCGAGTAGCCCCACTGAAGCGGCATGTCCTGCCACAGCAGGAGGCCGTGACGGTCGGCGGCGGCGTACAGCTCGGGCCGGCTGACGTGGCCGTGGATCCGCAGCAGGTCAAGGCCCGCTTCGCGGGCGAGCCGGACGTCGCGCTCGAGGTGGTCCGGCGTGGCCTCTCCCAGCGCCCGCCGGGAAGGCCCCTGGTTGGCTCCTTTGAGATAGAGGCGCTCATGGTTGATGGTGGTGATGAAGTTCTTCATCCGCACCTGTCGCAGACCGGTCGTGACCGTGCGGGCGTCGGTCTGCTCTCCCGGCCGAGCGACCGAGACGGTGACGTCGTAGAGCGCCTGGTCACCGAGCGCGTGTGGCCACCACAGGTCGGGCTGCTCGACGGCCAGACGCCAGCGCACCACGTTGCAGCCTGCGGCCAGGGGCTGTTCCGCGTCGCGCCGGGCGACTGGGTCTCCGGCTCGCTCCCCGCTCGGGCTGACCGTCGTCGCCAGCGTGACCACGGTCGCTTCGGTCGCATCGAGCTCGGCTCGAAGGTCGAGCGTGGCTCGCTCGGCCGTCGCCTCCGGGCAGAGAACCCGAAGGCGGCTGAGCCGGACCGAGCCGGTCCTGGTCAGGTGAACCGGCCGCCAGATCCCACCGGGATTCCAGTCCTGGTCGAAGCAATCCCAGTGCTGAAAAACGCCGGTGAGGTTGCGTTTGGCTCGCTTGTCGGAGGGACGTGCGCAGGCAACCTCGACCGCGAGAAGATGCTCGGTGCGGTCGCGGATCAGTTCGGTGATCTCGAAGTGGTGGGGAAAGAAATAGCCTTCCGTGTCACCCAGGTAGGAGCCGTCCAGCCACACGTCGCCCTGATAAAAGAGGCCGTCAAGGTCGAGCCAGACGCGCTGGCCAGCGCTTACGGGTGCCTCGAAGCGCCGCCGGTACAACAACGGGCCGTCGGAGCCGGCGAAGGGCGCCGCCGACTGCCAGTGCCCGGGAACGGCGAGCTCGGTCCACGCCCCGTCGTCGAGGTCGGGATCGGGGAAGACGCGGCGGAGGGCGTCGTCCGCTTCGACCGCCCGCCACCACCCGCCGAGCTCCATCCGAGCAGGCTACCGCCCGGCCGGCCCGCTCCTCGGGGCCGGATGGGGGCGATAGCGTGTCCGCCATGACATAGCGTGTCCGCCATGACATCGAGACCGGCAACGCTGGGCCAGCTACGAGAATCGGGATGGGAGTCGGTCCCGGTCAAGGAAGAAGTCAGGCGTAATGCCGCCGCCCGGATTGGATCCGGCCAGCCGATCGTCGAGGGCGTGGTTGGCTTTTCGGACACGGTGCTCCCCCAGCTGGAGAATGCCCTGCTGGCCGGGCACGACATCATCTTCCTGGGCGAGCGGGGTCAGGCCAAGACCCGCATCATCCGCTCACTCACCGACCTGCTGGACGAGTTCCTGCCCATCGTCGCCGGCTCGGAGATCCTGGATGATCCCTATCATCCCGTCTCGCGCTATGCCCGTGAGCTCATCGCCGACAGGGGGGACGACACGCCGGTCGAATGGGTGCAGCGCAGTGTCCGCTTCGGTGAAAAGCTGGCAACGCCTGACACCTCCATCGCCGATCTTATCGGTGAGGTGGACCCCATCAAGGTGGCCGAAGGCCGGTACTTGGCAGACGAGCTGACCCTGCACTACGGCCTTGTTCCCAGGACCAATCGCGGCATCTTCGCCATGAACGAGCTGCCCGATCTGGCCGAACGAATCCAGGTCGGTCTGCTCAACGTGCTGGAGGAGCGCGACGTCCAGATCCGGGGCTACAAGATTCGCCTGCCCCTTGACGTCATGCTGGTTGCGTCGGCCAACCCTGAGGATTACACCAACCGCGGCCGCATCATCACGCCCCTGAAGGACCGTTTCGGCTCCCAGATCCGCACCCATTACCCCCTCGACGTGGACACCGAACTGGCCGTGATCCATCAGGAGGCGCGTCCGCTGGTCGCACTTGGCCTTCGTGTCCAGGTCCCGGCGTTCATGGTTGAAATCGTCGGCACTCTCTCGCACCTTGCCCGCCAGAGCCCCAACATCAACCAGAGGTCGGGCGTGTCGGTGCGGCTGAGCATCTCCAACTTCGAGACGCTGGTCGCCAACGCCGCCCGGCGGGCACTCCGCCTCAAGGAGAAGGATGTCGTACCCCGAATCAGCGACCTCGAAGCGCTGGCGTCATCGACGTCGGGCAAGGTCGAGATCGAGACGCTGGAGGAAGGCCGCGACGGACAGGTGATCGAGCGCCTCATCAAGCAGGCCGCCCTGACGGTGTTCAAGGCTCACTGCCCCATGGAGCAGTTCCGCGACGTGGTGCTCGCCTTCGATGAAGGAACGGTTGTTCACGCCGGCGACGACGTCCCCTCGAAGAGCTATGTCGAGGTGCTCGGGAAGATGCCTGTGCTCCGCGGCCCGGTAATGGCGTTGGCCGGGAGCGAGACACCTGCGGCGGTGGCATCCGCGACCGAGTTCGTCCTCGAGGGCCTTCATCTCTCCAAGCGGCTCAACAAGGAGGCGATGGCGGGCCGGGCCACGTACCGCGGCCGCTGACCCGCGACGGCAGTCAGGGTTCCGGCGCGATCTGCACGAGCAGTTTTCCCGTGTTGCCACCGGTGAAGAGGGCCCGCAATGCCCGGGGTGCTGCCTCCAACCCCTCCATGACCTCAACGCGGTAGCGGAGGTCGCCCGCGCCCACCCACTGACTCAACCGGGCGCTGGCCTCCGGATATCGCTCCATATAGTCAAAGACGAGGAAACCCTCCATGCGACTGCGCTGAAGAACCAGTTGCATGAGGTTGCGAGGTCCCGGTGACGGTTCTTCGTCGCTGTACTGCGAGATGGCTCCGCAGAGCACGATCCGCGCCTTCATCCGAATACGGTCGAGCACCGGCTCGAGCAGGCGACCGCCGACGTTGTCGAAGTACACGTCGATGCCGTTCGGGCACGTCTCGCTCAGCCGGGCCGGCACGTCGTCGGTCCGGTAGTTGATGGCCGCCGCGAAGCCCAGTTCGTCGAGGAGCCAGGCACATTTTTCGGGCGTACCGGCCAGTCCGACGACGCGTGCACCCTGGATGCGGGCGATCTGGCCGGCGACCGAGCCGGTTGCGCCCGCCGCTCCCGAGACGAGGACGGTTTCCTCCGGCTGAGGCCGCCCGATATCGAGCATGCCGAAATAGGCGGTGAGCCCCGTCGCACCCAGGACGCTCATGCTCGCTCTGAGGTCGACGCCGGCCGGTACCGGGCTCACGTTGCCGCCGACGACCGCATACTCCGACCAGCCGGTGAGCCCGCTCACGAGCGACCCCACCGGGAGGCGGGCGTTGCGACTGGCGACGACCTGACCGGCCGAACCTGACCGGATGACCTCGCCGGGCCGGATGGCGGGCAAGTAGGTGTCCCTGCTGATCCAGCCACGCTGGGTCGGATCGACCGAGAGGTAGATGTTGCGCACCAGCGCCTCGCCGTCGGCCAGCTCCTCGGGCAGAGGCGCCTCCACCAGGTTGAAGCACTCCTCGCTGACCACGCCCATGGGCCGTTGCTCGAGGACGATCTGACGATTGACGCGAACACCGGTCTCGGCCATGGGTGAGATGGTACGGTCGGCAAAAGCTGCTCGCACCGGCGTAGGCTCAAGCCCATGCCCCGGTTCCAGTACTCGCGGTGGGACGGCACCCAGGTCGGCTTCGACTTCGACGCCGACGACGTTCTGGCCGAGATCACCGACGACCTTCTGTACCACGGGGATCTCAACCAGGCGCTGCGGCGCATGTTGCAGCAGGGCTTTCGCGACCGCAACGGCGAGCGGATCGCCGGCATGAGGGAGCTGCTCGAGCGCTTGCGGCGCCGGCGCAAGGACGAGCTGGA
>JBPYFF010000369.1:0-2420 GCA_051984455.1 Acidimicrobiales bacterium
GGGCCGAACAACCCGCCGGGGTCGTCCACCAGTCCCCACCCCTGGCCCGTTGTGCGGACCTCCGACTCGAGCGGCGGCGGGCCCCAATCAGGGTTGCCCGGGGCATAGAGCTCATGGAGGTCGGCCGTCTCCGTGTAGACCTCCGGCTCATCTGGCCGGCGGACAACAACGTGCCCGAGCAGCGCCATCCAACCTCCCGGACGGAGGACGTCATGCGCCCGAGGCCAGCCAATCGACGGGTCGACCCAGTGCCACGCCGACGCGGCCACGAGAACGTCGAATCGGCGACCTCCATCGTTCCAGTCCTCGAACGTCGATGTGTCAATCTCGACGTTGTCAAAGGCAGCGAGCCGTTGGCGGGCAAGCGCGGCCATGCCGGCGCCTGGCTCCACCGCGGACACCGAGCACCCGAGCGCGGCCAGCGAGCGCGTCGCCTGGCCGGTACCGCAGCCGACTTCGAGCACCGACGACCGCTCGTCCATGCCCGTGATGGCGACGAGGTCCGTGAACAACTCGTCGGGGTACGTCGGTCGCACCCGATCGTAGAGATCGGGCACCTCGTTGAACAGTCGACCGAGGTCACGTCGATCGGGGCCGGGCACCTCATCATCCTGCCTCATCGCCATCCTCCGGCCTGATCTCCCCCACTGGCAGGAATCGTCAAGAAGTTGTCATTGACGCCAAGGCGGCACTGCGCTTGGCTATCCCCTGTGCGCCGCGTGGTCTTCGTTGCCTTCCCCGGGATCCAGATGCTGGATGTCGTCGGCCCGTCGGAGGTCTTCTCCGTGGCCACCCGGCTCCGGCCCGCGGCCGATTACCGCGTCAGTGTGGCCACCATCGACGGCGGCCCGGTCGAGTCGTCGAGTGGTCTTCGCCTGACGCCGGACACCGCGCTCAGCGCGGTCAGGTTTGGTCCGGACACCCTCGTGCTCCCCGGCGGCATGGGTGTCGAGGCCGCCGCCGGCAACCGGGATCTGCTGAGACAGATCCGCCGGCTGGCGGGCCGCTCCCGCCGGGTGGCTTCGGTGTGCACCGGCGCGTTCCTGCTCGGAGCAGCCGGCCTGCTCAGCGGCCGGAGAGTCACCACCCATTGGGCATCGGCCAACCGGCTGTCCTCGAACTTCCCCGACGCGGTTGTGGAGGAGGACCGGCTCTACGTGCATGACGGCAGGGTGTGGTCCTCGGCCGGCGTGACGGCGGGAATCGACCTCGCCCTCGAACTGGTTGCCGTCGACGAGGACCGGGAACTCTCGCTCGAAGTGGCCCGCTGGCTCGTCGTTTACCTGCATCGAGCGGGCGGTCAACGTCAGTTCAGCGACCATCTTGGCCTGACCGCAGGGTCCCCTGACCGGCCCGTGCGGGAGTTGCTGACCTGGATCGAGCGTCATCCCTCCGACGACCTCAGCGTTGCTGCTCTGGCCACGCAGTCGGCCATGAGCGAGCGAACACTGCACCGGGTCTTTCGCCGGGAGCTTGGAATGACACCGGCCGAGGCGGTTGAGCGGGTAAGGGTGGAGGCCGCTCGTCGACTGCTCGAGCAGACTGACCTGCCCATTGGCGAGGTGGCTCGACGGAGCGGGCTGGGAGTGGTGGAGACGTTCTATCGGGCCTTTCGCACTCAGCTCGGCATAACCCCGGCTGCTTACCGGCGCACCGTGCGGGCGACACCGGCGTGAGACCTTTTCCCAAGGAGCAAGCATGAATATCGACATCATCCTGTTCGATGGCCACGACGAACTCGACGTCCTGGGACCGTTCGAAGTGTTCAAGATGGCCGAGGCAGCCGGCGCCGACCTGCATGTCCGGCGAGTGACCCGGACGAGTCAGTCAACCGTGACGGCTTCGCACGGGACCCGTTATGAACCCGATGGCACCTACCGGTCCGGCGCCGACGTGGTCGTCGTGCCGGGCGGCGGCTGGATCGACCGGAACCGGGGAGTGTGGCAGGAGACGCAGGAGGGTGGTTGGGGGCCGTTGCTTCAGCAGGCGGCAAACGGGGGCGCGGTCATGGCGAGCGTCTGCACCGGCGCCATGCTCCTGGCCCACGCCGGCATCATCGCGGCGCGTCCCGCGACCACCCATCACCTCGCTTGGGACGATCTGGCGGCGACCGGAGCACGCGTCGTCAAATCCCGTGTGGTGGACGACGGCGACCTGGTGACCAGCGGAGGAGTGACGTGCGGCATCGACATGGCGCTGTGGCTGGTTGAACGGGAGTTCGGCCGACGTCTCGCCGACGGCATCGCTGAGGGTCTCGAATACGATCGAACCCGCCCCGAGGGCGGCCTGGTTCAGCCGACCACTTCGTCGACGGACTTCACCCGGCCGGCGTCGCGTCCCACCAGCACGTCGTTGTAGGACTGACCGGGCCCGATGACGTCGAACGCTTCGGGAGTGTGGTAGCCGAAATACAGAGCCTT
>JBPYFF010000370.1:0-7441 GCA_051984455.1 Acidimicrobiales bacterium
TCACTTCCTGCTTCGCCCCCTCGTAACCGGCGACATCACTGAAGCGGGTCTGGGGCCGGTCGTCGACGTCGTACACCTTGGCCTTGGAGCCACCGATTCCCATGATCCCGCCGGCCAATCGGCGACTGACCCGGCGGCCAAACCAGAGGTACAGGCCGATGATGACGAGGAGGGGCAGGAGGCTGAGGATGACGCTAAGCAGGGTGGTGCCGGCGGGAGCGGTGCCCTTTATCTGGACGTTATGTTGATGGAGAGTCGGTGCCAGCTGATCATCTCTGATAGCAGTTGGGATTTGGCTCGTGTAGTTGTCGCCGTTCTTGAGGGTCCCGCTTACGTGCCCACTGGCGGAGATGGTCGCCGTCTTGACCTGGTCCGCATTGACCTGACCAAGGAAGTCGCTGTAGGTGAACGAATGGTTCGGCGTGCTCTTCCCGGTCATGGATGGGATTAAGAAAAGAATGACGGTCAGCAAGACGCCGAACACCAGCAGCCACGTCCGCCACCTCGGCGGAGGCGGTGGCGGGGTGGGAGGCCGCTCACGTGGCGGCCCCGGCTTGGCGGCATTCGTCCAGTGGCGGTGCCACCCGTTGCCGTCGCGGGCATAGATACTCACGCCAGGATGCTATCCCGGCGGCCCGATCTCAGGCCGGGTCGAGGCCACAGCCGGGCGAGCGTGCCTGTCGACGAGGGACGGGCGTAGTGTGGCAGCGCTCGCGGATGGCGAGGAGGGGTTGTCGATGAAGTCGATCTTTTTTCACCTGATGCCGTATCGGGATCTCCCGGCCGACTTCGAGCAGCGATATGAAAGTGTCTGGGTCACGCCACCCAACGCCGAGCTGTGCGACCCCGCCAGGGTGGTCGAGTATTACAAGTGGAATCTCGATGAGCTCGAGCTGGCCGATGAGCTGGGCTTCGACGGTCTCGGAGTCAACGAGCACCATCAGAACGCCTATGGCTTCATGGCCTCACCCAACTTGATGGCGGCGGCCCTCGCTCGTCGGACCCCGAACCAGAGCGCCATCCTGGTCTTGGGCAACACCCTCGCGCTGTACTCACCCGCGCTACGGGTCGCCGAGGAATTCGCCATGCTCGACTGCCTGAGCGACGGCCGATTGGCGGCCGGTTTCCCGGTCGGAACCTCCATGGATGTCAACCGGTGCTACGGGATCACCCCAACCGAGACCCGCCCTCGTTTCTATGAAGCCCACGACCTCATCATGAAGGCGTGGACCCAACCGGGACCGTTCATGTTCAACGGCCGGTTCAACAAGTTGCGCTACGTGAATCCCTGGCCGCAGCCGGTGCAGAAGCCACACCCGCCGGTATGGCTGGCCGGCGGAGGCTCGGTCGAGACCTGGGAGATGGCCGTAAAGAACGACTACACGTACAGCTTCCTGAGCTTCTTCGGCCACAAGTTCGCCGAGAAGGTGATGGGAGGCTTCTGGGACACCGTTTCTCGTCTCGGAGGTGACGACAACCCTTACCGGGCCGGCTTCGCTCAGCAGATCTGCGTGGCCGAGACCGACGCTCAGGCAGAGAAGGACTACCTCGAGCACGTCTCCTATTTCTTCAACAAGTGCCTCCACATCCCGGCCTACATCTTTGAGACGGCGGGCTATCGCACTCGTCGGAGCGCGGAATTCGCCCTCAAAACCGGCCAGCCCGGGGACATCGCAGGGATGGCAGCGTTGGAGAAGAACTGGCGGACCCTGGTCGACAACGGGTTCATCATCGCCGGCAGCCCCGATACGGTGGCCGACCGGCTTATCGACGCCTGCCGCCGGCTCCGGGTAGGCAACCTCATCGCGTTGCTGCAGATCGGATCCATGGGCCATGAACTGACCAAGAAGAACCTGACGCTTTTTGCTGAGGGGGTCATGCCCAGGATCAAGGGCCTCTGGGCCGAGGAGGGCTGGGAGCACCGGTGGTGGCCCCAGGGGGCCCGCCAGGACGTGCCCGTCGCCCCTGCCGCGCCCGTCACGCAATGACCCTGTCCGAACACATCATCGAGCTCCAGGCCGGGAAGTGGAAGACACGGGTTCTATCCGCGGGAGAAGGGCACCCGGTGGTGTTCCTGCACGGCGAGGGCGGCCTGTTGTGGGACCCGCTTTTGGACGGACTGGCCCGGCGCTACCGCGTCATCGCCCCTCAGCACCCCGGATCGGGAGCCTCTCAGGGTGTTGAGCACCTCGAAGACATCCTTGATCTGGTGCTCTATTACTGCGAACTGCTCGACGTCCTCGAAGTCCCGACCGCTGCTCTGGTAGGCCATTCCTTCGGCGGGATGGTCGCGGCTGAGATCGCGGCCGTCAATCCCGAGCGGGTCGCCAAGCTGGTGCTGTTGGCGCCCATGGGGCTGTGGCTCGACGACCATCCCATTCCCGACATCTCCACCATCACCCCGTCGCAGTTGCCGGGGATGCTGCTGGCCGACCCCGGCGGGCCGGCGGCGTCAATGCTGGCCGTGCCCGACCCCGGCGACCCCGAAGCCCTCTTGCAGGCCTCTATGGCAATGGCCAGCATCCTCCAGTTCACGTGGCCGTTCCCGGACAAAGGACTTCGCCGGCGGCTGTACCGGGTGAAGGCTGACACCCTGCTTGTCTGGGGACGGCAGGATCATCTGGTCGATCCCGCTTATGGGCAGGCGTTTTCGTCGGCGATCGGAGGCGCCCGACTCGAGTTGATCAACGGTGCCGGTCATCTGCCCCAGATCGAGCAGGCCGACCAGGTCCTCTCGTTGGTGACGGCCTTCCTCGGCTGAACCGGCTGACCAGGCATCGCACCCGCATCGCCTTGAGCAGGAGGTAGAACGTTCTCATGAGTGAGAAAGACGTGGTCCGCAAGGACGAGGAGCAACTCGAGCAGCTGGACGATGAGATTGCCCGGGCCCGGCAGCATCTGAAGGAGCAGCAGCATGAAGGTGAGCGGACCTTCATCGATGAAGAAGGTCCGGACAAGGACGACACCGATAACACCATCGCCCCCTGACCGACCTGGTCGTCCCGGCGCTCGGCATTAGAGTCTCTCCCAACAGGAGGGGTCGCAATGCCCGTGTTCATGATCGAACGGCGGTACGCCGAGGAGCTTGAGGCCAGCGCTGAAGTCGTTGACCAGATCAATCGGATCAATGACGAGGAGGGTGTCCGGTGGCTCTACTCCTTCTTGTCGGCTGACAAACGAAAGACGTATTGCCTTTACGAGGCTCCTTCACCGGACGCGATCCGTCGGGCGGCTTCTCGGGCACAACTACCGGCGGATGTCATCGTCGAGGTGACTGATCGTGTCTTGCCGGACGGGGCGTTCGCGGCGATCTAACCCTGTGGTGGCGGTGGTGGCATGACGTCGTGGGCTCCGCCCCCGCTACCGCCTCGACTCGCGGCTTCCCGCCAGCTACCCCTCGTTGGCCGGCGGCCCGAGTTGGAGATGCTCGAAGCGCTGTGGGCCGAAGTTGAGCAGGGCCGCCGGCAGCTGGTCTTCCTCGGCGGCGAGCCCGGGGCCGGCAAAACCCGGCTGATCGCGGAAGTGGCCGGTGCACTGCACGAGAACGACGTGGCGGTACTGGTGGGGACTTCGAGCGCGGACGCGGGGGTCCCGTACCAGCCCTTCACCGAGATGCTCGAGCAACCTGTTCGTCACGGCACCCGAGGGGAGCCTGGGCGCAGTGGTCGACCAGTGCGGCCCCGAGTTGCGGCGCATCTCGGCTCAAGTCGTGCGCCATCGGCCCGAGCTCAGGAAAAGCGTCCCCGAAGCAGGTGAGGGCCGTCGGGAGCTGTTCGACGCCGTCGCCCTTCTCTTCCGGACCATGGCCGAGGAACGGCCCACCGCTCTGATCCTCGACGATCTCCACTGGGCCCAGCTTCCGACGCTGGCGCTGCTCGAGCACGTCGTGCAGGCGTGCCCCGACACCCGGTTGCTGGTCCTGGCTGCCTTCCGGACAACCGCGCCAGATCGTTCCGACGAGGTCGCGACGCGGGTGGCCGAACTCCACCGCCTTGACGGGGTCAGGCGTCTCGACCTGACCGGTCTCGACACTGACGCCATCGCCGAATACGTGAGCCTTCGCAGTGGGCTGCCCCTGCGGGCGGCGAGGGCGCCGGCCGCACTCCTGCGCGACCGGACAGGTGGCAATCCGTTCTTTCTCCGGGAACTGTGGGCCGACCTGGAACAGCGCGGCGGCGTGTCGGTGCTCCGTTCTCCCGACCGGGTGCCCGCCTCGATCGGTGACACCCTCGCGGCTCGACTCGCCGGGCTGGGCCAGGACGTGCAGCGCACGATCGAGCTGGCTGCGGTACTCGGCGACACCTTCGATCTGGCAACACTTGTTGCCGTGAGCGAGGCGGATCCCTTTCAGACGATGGCATTCGTCGACTCCGCTGGCGCCGTCGGCCTGATAGAAGCGGTGGAGCCGGACGGCACGCTTTACTCGTTCGTTCATGCCTTGACGAGGCAGGCGGTGATCGACCGCATGCCCTTGTCCCGGCGCACGGTGCTGCACGCCCGCGCCGCCGAGGCCCTGGAGCGTCTGCCGCCGCACTCGTCTCTCGTGCCCCGCCTCGCCCAGCACTACCTGGCTGCGCAAATCCTCGGCTTCCAGGACCGTGCGTTCCATTACTGCCGCGAGGCCGGCCAGCTGGCCGAGATGAGCCTGGCGTTCGAGGACGCGGCCGGCTGGTTCGAACGAGCCGCCGGACTGCCCGACTGTGACCCCGCCGTCCAGTGCGAGCTACTGCTCGCCGCCGGGGACAATTATGTGCGGGCCTGCCGGTTCCCCCACGCCCGGGCGATCTATGAAGGTCTGGCCACGAGACCCGATCCAACCGTGCGCCTGGCCGCCGCGGTCGGGTTCGAAAACGCCAGCTGGCAGCCCGGCGTGGTCAACAGCCGGGCCGCTGACTTCCTTTCCTCCGCGCTCGAGACCTGCGGCCTCGACCACCACGACCCGCGCTACGTGCGCGCCCTGGCCAGCCTGGCGAGGGGGCTGGCCCTGGCCGGTGAGACATCCCGGGCCCGCCAGGTCAGCGCCCAGGCCATCGACCTCGCCCGCCAACTGGGCACCGAGGTCGCGGTTATCCACGCCGTGTCGACCAGTTTCTGGCACGGAACGACGCCCGATGTGGCCGAGCTCCAGTTCGAACGCACCACCGAGGTGTTCAGGCTGGCCACGACCAGCCGTGACTACGAGACGCTCGGCTCAGCCGCCAACTTTCTCGCCGTGGTGAGCTACCTGCTCGGTCGGCCCAACGAGTTGGCGGACGCCATTTCCGAGCAGGGGCGGGCCGCGGAAGCGACCGGCCAGCCCTACTACCGGTACGTCTTTTCCTGCCTTGCTCACGCCGACGCCTTTATCAGGGGCGACTTTGGCGGAGCCGAACGCTGGGCAGAAGAAACCGTCAAGCATGTTGACGCCCTCGGGGACGAAATCACCGAGGGGCCCCATGCAGTCCAGATGTTCATGATCCGCCGGGAGACAGGAGCGCTCGGGCGGATCCGGTCGTACCTCGACGGAGGGGAGGCGCTCGACGGACGGTGGGTCCCCGGCCTGCTGGCTCTTTACAGCGAGCTGGGGATGGAAGCGGGGATGAGGCGGGCCCTGGACCGCCTGCTGGATCGGGACCTCAGAGCGTGCTTCGACCAGGCCCAGTGGCCCATGGAGCTCGTGTTCATGGTCGAGGGAGCGCTCCGCCTCGGGGATCGGGATGCCTTGCGAGCGCTCCAGCCGTTCCTGGGCCACTACGCGGGCATGAACCTGGCCTCCGGGACCCTCATCGCCACCTTCGGAAGTGCGGACCGGTTCCTCGGACGGGTCGCGGCCGCCCTTGGTGATCGGGTCGGGGCCGAGCGTCACTTTGTCGCTGCACTCGCCATGGACCGCAAGATGCGGTCGACCCTTCACGTGGCGGAGACGCTCGCTCACCACGGCCGGTTCTTGGCGCAGACGGGGCAGGCCGACCGAGCCCGGCAACTCGCCGGCGAGGGCCGTGACCTGGCCCGGTCAATCGGCGCGGGGCGGGTCCTCTCCGTTCTCGCGGAGCTGGGAGACCTGGAGCGGCCGTCGCTGTCCGATGGCCTCACCGATCGGGAGGTCGAGATCCTTCGTCTCCTTGCCGGCGGCCTCAGCAACCAGGAGATCGGCGCCCGGCTTCACATCAGCGCCAACACCGCCGCCAACCACGTCAGGAGCATCCTGATGAAGACGGGCGCGGCCAACCGCACCCAGGCGGCCATGTACGCCGCCCAGCATCAGCTGGTCTGAGCCGGTCAGATGGTGGCGACTGGCGGCGACTGGCCGTCGGCGACTGACCAATAGTCAGATCTGACCATCCGGGCGGGGGCCAAGAAAGGTCAGATCCGGTCATGACCGGCAGTGCTCGGGTCTTTAGGTTCAGACGGGCCGGGGAAACGGCTCCGGCCGCGTGATCGCAAGGAGCACCAGTGCCATGACCAGTCTGGCCGAATCGCCCGACCTCCGGAACCAGATGAGCGGTGAAGTCTTTCGCCCCGGCGACGCCGGATACGACGAGGCGCGGGCGGTCTACAACGCCATGATCGACCGCCGCCCTGGCCTCATCGCCCGGTGCCGCAGCAACGCCGACGTCCAGGCCGCTCTTGACGCCGGGCGGCGGTCGGGCGCGACCATCGCCGTCCGAGGGGGTGGCCACAACGGTCCGGGCTTCGGGACGGTGGACGGTGGCATGGTGATCGACCTTTCCCCCATGCAGGCGGTCGAGGTCGAACCGGCGCGGCAGACGGTGCGGGTGCAGGGCGGTGCCACCTGGGGCCTGGTCGATGCGGCCACTCAGGAGCACGGCATGGCCACGCCATCGGGGATCATTTCGACCACCGGAGTCGGTGGCCTCACCCTCGGAGGCGGTCATGGCTATCTGTCCCGCAAGTACGGCCTGACCATCGACAACGTGCTGGCGGTGGAGGTCGTGCTGGCGGACGGCACCGTCGTGACGGCGTCGGAGAAAGAGCACCCTGACCTGTTCTGGGCCCTCCGTGGCGGTGGCGGCAACTTTGGCATCGTCACATCCTTCACGTTCCGGCTCCATCCGGTTCGCCACGTCGTCTGTGGTCCGACAGCGTGGCCGGTCTCCGCCACGTCCGACGTGCTCAGGTGGTACCGGGACTTCCTCCCGGCGCAGGACGACGACCTCTATGGGTTCTTTGCCGTCATGACGGTCCCTCCTGTTGACACCTTCCCGGAAGCCTTCCACCTCCACAAGGCCTGCGGAATTGTCTGGTGCTACCTGGGTGATCCGGCCGATGCCCAAGAGGCATTCGCGCCGGTACGGGAGATGGAACCGGCGTTCGACGGCATCGGCGAGGCCCCCTACGCGGCCCTCCAGCAAGCCTTTGACGGCCTTTATCCCCGTGGTCTGCAGTGGTACTGGCGGGGCGACTTCGTGCGGACCGTTCCCGACGCCGCGGTCGAGGAGCA
>JBPYFF010000371.1:0-3260 GCA_051984455.1 Acidimicrobiales bacterium
GAAAAGGCTGCCGCGGCCATCGTCCTGGATCCGGCCCACTGGGGAGGCAAGGCGCCGGCTACGCCTCCCTTTCTCGAGATCTTGCAGCAGGCGGTGATCCAGGGGGTCCAGATCCGCCTCGGCTATCAGGACCGCACCCGGACCGTCACCGAACGGGTCGCCCATCCATTGGGCCTGGTTTCCAAGGGATCCGTCTGGTACCTGGTCGCCGACACGGATGCCGGTTTGCGAACGTTCCGCGTCTGGCGGGTGCAGTCGGTGGACCTCACCGAAGACCCGGTGCGGATGCCACCCGACTTCGACCTGGCCAAGGCGTGGGAAGGCATCGTCGCGAGAGTGGATGAACACCGGGCATCGATGCTGGTGATGGCACTGGCCGCGCCCGAGATCATGGGCCGGCTACGGGCCCACTTCGGCACCCGGCTCTCGGTCGGGGAGAGCGTCGAGGACGGCCGGGTCACAGTGGAGCTCGGCTTTGGCAACGAGGAGCAGGCCGCGATGCAGCTGGCCGGGTACGGGTTGGCGCTGGAGGTGCTGCGTCCGGCCGGGCTGCGGGCCGAGCTGGCGGCCATCGGAAGCCAGCTGCTCGAACGTTACCGGGCGGTTCCCAGGCGAGGGCGGGCCCGCGGCGCGCCGGCACAGTGAATCCGCTCCGGCAAGCGGGCACGTACCAACTGGTAGTGACCGTTTGAAACCCGGAGGCGCGCACCATGACGGCTCGAACTCACTGGCGGGTACCCCGCGACCGGCGGGGGCTGATCATGGCGGCCTCGGCCGGCGCCGCCCTTATCCTGCTGGCTGCGTGCGGAAGCTCCTCGAGCAAATCGGCCTCCCCGTCGGCCCTTGGATCATCAAACTCGTCTTCAACTTCCTCTTCCTCGCCATCAGCTTCCGCCCCGGCTTCTTCGTCGCCGGGCACGATGTTCAGCGCGACGAATGTCCCGGGAGTCGGGATGGTCGTGGTAGACGGGCGGGGCCGCACGGTCTACCTGTTGACCTCCGGCGACCACACCAACGTGCCGTGCGATGATGCGTCGGGCTGCACCAAGGTGTGGCCGGATCTTCCCCTGCCCCAGAGAACGTCCAGCGCGAAGGCCGGCAACGGACTTCAGGCGTCTCTGCTGTCGACGATGAAGCTCAGTGATGGCGAGACCTATCCGACGTACAACGGCTGGCTGATGTACGAGTACGTGGGCGACAGCGGTCCCGGACAGGCTCACGGCGAGGGCATCCAGAGCTTCGGTGGCACGTGGTATGCGATCAGCCCGGCCGGTACGCCCGTCACCGCTCCCTCCGGTCAGTAGGCCCTTCCTTCTGCCACGGGACACAGGAGCGCCGGCGGCATATCGTTCAGTTCATGTCCGATCGAAATGGAGCCGTTGCCACGACTGACAAGCCCACGTATCTGGGTCTGCTGAACGCGATCGCCCTGGCGGAAAGCCGCGCCCACCGCTATCTAATAGCGTGGGCCGAGTCGACCAGCGACGCTGCCGTCCGCCAGGTTTTGCAAACGGTCGCCTGGCGAGAGGGCGAGCACGGGATGGCGTTCGCCAAGCGCATCAACGAACTCGGTTTCGAGTTGCGGGACAAACCGGACCCACGATTCGAGGCCCAGATGGAGCTCGCATCCTCCAAGTTGTCCGACCTGGAAAAGCTGGAAAAGCTCGGTCTAGACCGCCTCGAGACCGACGTCCTGACCGCCTTTGACACCATCTTCAAAGACCACTCCATCGACATTCGCACCGGCGAGCTGCTCGGTCGCTACATCGCTGAAGAGCACGATTCCGCCCGCTTGTTGCGAAGCTGCTACCAGGCCCTCCGGGACCGGCCCGCCGGTCGAGCCGCCGGAGGCCGCAAGACCGCCGGCCGCGCCGGCGGTAAGACTCAAGCCGAGCCCACGAGTCGCCGCCGACCCCGCGCCAGCTGAGGCGGGCGCCACGGCCACCCGGGGACGGCAGGGGTTCGGTCAGCCCATGGTCCTGGCACCGTCGAGAGACTCGCGGATGATGTCGGCGTGGCCGGCGTGCTGGGCCGTCTCCGCGATGATGTGCAAGAAGACGCGGCGGGCTGACCACCGTCCCGGCTCGAACCAGGGAGCATCCGGAAGGGGATGGGAAGCGTCCAGCGAAGGCAGGCTCGCCACCAGGTTGTCAGTGCGGCGGGCCACCTCGTCGTAACGGTCGAGCAGGCCGGCCAGCGTCTCACCCGGCAGCATGCGGAAGCTGGCGGCATGGCCCTCCATGCTCGCCTGATCGGCCGACCCCATCGCCGAGGGTCCCCGCTCGATGAAGTCGTCCCAGCGCTCTTCTGTCAACGCCACATGCTTGATGAGCCCACCCAGGCTGAGCGCACTCGTCGTGGTGCGCAGGCCAGCCTGCTCGTCAGTAAGGCCCCGCACGGTGTGGCGGAGAAAGCCCCGATGCTTGTTCAGTGTTCCCACCAGGTCGGCTCGCTCGCCGGTCTCGATATCTCGATCGGTCGTCATGGCCACAAGTGTGACCGACAAGGGTGGCCTTCCTCTGACCACGTTCGGACCGAGGACGTTGGCCTCTGGTGATGAGGCGCGGACCGGTTCATGCTGACTCTTGTGAGCAGGTACGACGACTATCTCCGATGGCTGTATCGGGGAGGCCACCCAAACTGGCTGGCACGAGTGCAGAACCGGATGTCAGCAATCGCGTTTGCCGCCGGAATCTGGCCGAAGCGGGTCGCTTCTCTCGAAGTCCGGGGGCGGCGCAGCGGCCGCACCATCTCTTTTCCCGTCGTCATTGCCGACCACGCAGGCGAGCGGTACCTGGTGGCGATGCTGGGCAACAACACCAACTGGGTCCGCAACGTGATCGCGTGCGGCGGCGAGGCGGTGTTGCGTCACGGCCGGCGGGAAATGGTGCACCTCGACGAGGTACCTCCCGATGAACGGGCGCCGATTCTCCGCCGCTACCTGGACGTGGGGCCGGGAGCTCGGGCCCACGTCCCGGTCGACCGGCGAGCCCCCGAAGAGGAGTTCGAGCGCATATCGCCGACCATTCCCGTGTTCCGCATCACACCTGCCGCGGCCTGGTCGAAGGCAGCCGGCTGAATCACCTCGGGTCAAACTGCAGCCGGCCACCCACAGCCGCCACTACAGGGGTGTCGGGTCGCGACGGCGCGCCACCTCGAAGCAGGCGAGGGCGCCCGCAGCAGCCACGTTCAGCGACGCCGTCGCCCCCTTCTGGGGGATGGCGACCAGCGTGTCGCATCGCTCCCGGACCAGCCGGGAC
>JBPYFF010000372.1:0-2518 GCA_051984455.1 Acidimicrobiales bacterium
GCCGGAGCGGGGCCTGTTGCCCCCGTGCCGCCCAAACCCGGCTCCGCACGGGAGTTCACCATACGAACCCCAGCGCATCCGGCACCCGCGTGTCAATGGCGTCTTTCCGGCAGGTCAATGAACTCGCCGGCCCGGCGGGCCGAGCCGCCGCACCGCGTCGCTGGCCATGGCGGCCGATCACTCCCAATACCCAGGGCGCGCGAGGTGGATTACCAATCCGTGCCGATTGGGCGCCGCCGGGATTCAGCCGCCACGGCCCAGGCACGATGAAGGCCCCTCGGTATGGGTCGAGGGGCCTTCACATGGGGTTGTGATCCGCGGTTACCTCAGCTAAGCGGGGCGCTAACCGCGTTGCGCGCCGCGCTGTCACAGCTGACCGAAACTGTCGAATTCTCCGTTGCGCACCCCGCCGAGAAACGCCTTCCACTCGTCTGGCGTAAACCGTAGGACCAGGCCCTCGGTGTGCTTGCTGTGGCGGACACCTATCTGACCGCCGGGCAGGTCGGCCACCTCCACGCAGTTGCTGTTGGAGAAACTCAGGGAGCTCTTCACCCAGTGCGGGTCGCCGCCCGGCCTTCCCGGGCGGTTCTCAAGCGTCGGCTGTCCCATCTCCGTACCTCCTGGATCTGGTGTGATGGGTGGCCCCCATGCCCTCCGCGGCCGACGCAGCCGGTCAGCTACTGGATGCGCCCGCTGCCCATAACTGGGGGGATTGATAATGCCTGCTGGGGCCCTGTTAGTGAGAAGAGAGTACTGCGGCCCTTGATCATTAGGAGCGTTATGGAGCTGGCCGTGCTGGTAACCCGCAGGCCGGGAGAGCCTCAGGCGCAAAGGCGACCGCAGGACGCGTTGTCATGATCAACGGCGGATCTCGTGTCCGGGCGTGGCCCGAGTCCATGCACGATGATCTTGTAACTAGCCAACTTCGCAGCTAGTAGCGGCGCAGGGCGACGTTGATCAGCTCGGCGAGACCGAACGTTCCGGTAGGCGCGAACTTTGGGACCGGCTCGAACGGAGGGTCGCTGTAAAGATAGGACGTGCGATCGCCGATGAGCAGGGCGGCGAAAACGTCGGCGATGATCCTGCTTCCCACAGGCCCAAGCTTGATGGGGCGCTTATCCTCCGGAATGCTCTCAGCGTTCTTCCAGGACATAACTTGGGCCTCGGACAGGATGTACGTCCACAAGGGGGCCTTGCCAGCGAAACCGGGGGCGATGTCTACGAGAGGCCTCCGGTCAGCATTGGCGGTTGCTTTTCCGATCATCAGCTTGTCGTCGGTGATCGGGTCCACGCCAAGCGCCCTGGCCACGTCCTGGCCAGACGGGAGCCCGAAGGTGTTACCGCGTTCGAGGTTGCGAAGCGCCAGTATCGACGGGGGCAAGGTGATCCGGCCAGGCAGGTCGCCCAGTGGCCTCGCCAGCGAGGTATCGATCTTGTAAGCGTGCTGGAGACCATTGGCTGTTGAGCCACCCAGCGGTGCCGTGGCCCCGGGCTTCGCGCCGGGCCGAAGGTCGATGAAGAGCTGCCAGTCGATGGCCCAGCCGTCCGGGATCGGACGGAATCCTCCCAGATCGGCCACGTCACCTCGGAGCTTGGAGAAGATCGGCCGCTCGATCGCCTCGTTGAGCCGGTATCTCGGGCGGACCATCGAGTGCCCGAACCGGTAAGCGGCCACGGAAAACTCCACGGGCATGAGCCGCAGGCCGCTCCGAAGCTGCCGCAGCCCGGGAACGGGGTTGCAGCGGTCACGGAACACGCGGTCGAATGTCGGCTTTTCAATGATGGTGGGCAGGAAGTCGTTGACTACCACCCACTGGTAGTACCACCGGACCCGCTTGCGGACGTCGTCGAAGCTGACCTCGGCGCCGAGCTGATCGGGTCTCGCCAGATAATCGGCGACCTGGTTGTGGAACCGCAGGAAGATGGCGTGCAGCTGCGACACGATGCGGTTCTCGTCGTTGCGTGGATCGCCGATAAGCGCGCGGCCGCTCGGCCCGCGGGGGACATCGACGGCATGCCGGTCGTCAGGGTTCCCGGACAGGGGCTCGCCCAGCAGCATGCGGATCCCGTCCGGGTCGTACAGGTAGGGCTGGTCGTCCGGTCCGCGCCCGTAGAGGTTGTCCAGGTCGAAGCGGGGGGTGCGGAAGTCTGCCAGTTTCCTGATCTGTTCCGGGCCAAGGGATTCACGCAGGCGGGACGTGGGATCGAAGGTGAGGTCATGATCAATGAACTGGCCAAGATATGTGTAGGCGGCCGTTATGTCCCGGTCCTCCTCGGGATCGGGCGTAGGCTTGCGCACCTGCTTGGACGTCATTTCGTCAGCCAGCAGGCAAAGGTCATCTTGGTCGAACTCAGCACCGGGCAAAAACGGGAACAGCTCGGTAAAACGGCCGGCCGTCAGGTCATCGTATGAATCGCCCTTATGCCGGTGCCACCATGTGCCGTGGTACAGCCTGGTTCCCGGCGAGCTCATATCCGGGCCACCTGACCGGCTACCCTTTACGAAAGCTAGGACCAC
>JBPYFF010000373.1:0-7609 GCA_051984455.1 Acidimicrobiales bacterium
CGATGCCATAGCGGCCGGCTCTCCCGCAGGTGAACGCGCCGGTGTACCGGTACTGATCGGGCGAGTCACCCGGGCCGGCCAGCGTCAGGGAAAGCACCTCGGCGTCGGTCAGTTCGTCGTTGGGGCCGACTGGCCCGTGCAGCAGCTCAACCGAAACGTCGTCGCTCGACAGGCTGCCGAGGGAGACCGTGACGTCGACTCGCCGCGTCGCGCCGAGATCGGCCACCTTGGAGCCGGTCCCGCTGTCGAGCTCCTCGACATGAACCGCGGACCAGGCAGCCAGGACCCTCCGCTTCCAGGTCGACAGCGCCCTCGCCCTGGCGTAGTTGCCTCCTGCCAGCGCGTCGGCCCGGGCGGCGATCGGTTCGTACCGATGCTCGACATAGTCCTTCACCATCCTGGTGGCAAGGACCGACGGGCCCAGTGATCGCAGTGACGACTTCACTCGATGGACCCACCGGCGAGGTACCCGACCCTCGAAGCGGTCATAGAAGAGCGGCACGATCTGGCCCTCGAGGATTTCGAAGAGACTGTCGGCCTCCACCTGGTCCCGATGGCTGAGCTCCTCATACGCCTCAGCCGACGAGATGGCCCAGCCGTTGGTGCCGTCGAACATCTCCGCCCACCACCCGTCCAGGATCGAGCAGTTGAGCGCACCCGACAGGGCTGCCTTCTCCCCGCTGGTGCCCGACGCCTCCATGGGCCGGCGAGGGGTGTTCAGCCACACATCGGCCCCCTGGTAGAACATCCGGGCGACGGCGATGTCGTAGTCCTCGACGAAGGCGATGCGGTGCCGGATGACCGGGTCGCGCGTGAACTGAACGATCTGGCGGATCATCTCCTTCCCTACATCGTCGGCGGGGTGAGCCTTGCCCGCGAAGACCAGCTGGATGGGGCGGTCGGGCGAGAGCAGCAGGGCTCGAAGGCGGTCCGGCTGAGACAGGAGGAGGGTGGCCCGTTTGTAGGCCGCGAACCTCCTGGCAAAGCCGATGATCAAAAACCGGGGGTCCAGAGCCTCGTCCGTCCACGCCGCGTCGCTCTCACTCACGCCCCGGGCGATCAGTGAGCGCCGGAGCCGGGCCCGCACAAAGGCGACCAGCGCCTCGCGGCCCTGTTCCTTGACCCGCCACAGCTCGTCGTCGCGTATCGAGTCGATCCTTGACCAGTCTTCGCTTCCTGCTTCGTCCCAGGCGGGAAGCACATGCCGGGTCAAGAGATCGTTCATCTCCGATGACACCCATGTGCGGCCGTGCACGCCGTTGGTCACTGAATCGATCGGTACCTCCTCGGCCGGAACGGATGGCCACAGCGGTTGGAACATTTCCCGACTCGTGCGGCCGTGAAGGACGGAAACGCCGTTCGAGAGGCCGGCCAGCCGCAACCCCATCACCGCCATGTTGAACGGCGCATCCGGTGCTTCCCCGGGGAAATGACCGAGGCTCATGAGCTGGTCGAGCGACACGTCACAGTCGTCAGCCCACGCCTTGAAATACCGCGTCATCAGCTCACGGGGGAAGCGGTCGATCCCGGCCGGGACGGGGGTATGGGTAGTGAAAATGGTGCCGGCCCTCGCGGCCTCGATGGCCTCGTCGAAGTTCAGCCCCTCGTCGAGGATGAGGCGGCGGATGCGCTCCAGACCCAGGAAACCGGCGTGGCCCTCGTTGGTGTGGAACACCTGGGTCTCCTCCCCGACCGCGTCGAGGGCCCGGACGCCACCGATGCCGAGCAGGATCTCCTGCCGGATGCGATGCTCGGTCCCGCCACCATAGAGGCGATCGGTGACGGATCGAAGCTCGTCGCTGTTCTCGTCGACGTCCGCGTCCAGCAGGTAGAGCCTGATCCGCCCGATCTGCGCCAGCCAGATCTGGGCGATGAGCGGCTCGCCGGCCAGATCGACGTGGATGCCAGAGCCCTCCACCAGGGTCAATGCCATGGCGTACGGGTCCAGGATGGGATACCGCTCCTCCTGCCAGGCTTCGGCGTTGAGCTGCTGCCGGAAGTAGCCCTGCTGATACATGAGGCCCACGCCGGTGAGGGGCACGCCGAGACTGCTGGCCGCCTTCAGATGATCACCCGCCAGGACCCCGAGACCGCCAGAGTACTGAGGCAACGCCTCGGCGATGCCGAACTCGGGCGAGAAGTACGCGATGGCCCGCAAGGCCGAGGGCGGCCGGTTCTGGAACCACCGGGGTGCTTCCAGATAGCGCTTCAGGTCGGCATGGATCTCGCCCAGGAAGCCCATGAACGACGGGTCGGCCACCAGCTGGTCCAGCCGGTCCCGGTTGACCAGTCCCAGGAGCCGTACGGGATCGTGATGCGACTCCTCCCATTCCTGCGGGTCGACCCAGCGGAACAGGTCGCGGGTTCGTTCATCCCACGACCAGCGCAGGTTGAACGCCAGTTCTTGCAAGGGAGCCAATTCATGAGGCAGCTGAGCCCGGACGGTGAAGCTACGGAGCGCTCTCATCGTCCGCGAACGTACACGGGGCGACTTAGCCTGGAGGCGTGATCGGCCGTATCGTCATCGACGACATTCGACCCAGGACGCCGACAGGTCGCTACCCGGCCAAGGCCGTTGTGGGCGAGCGGGTCACGATCTCGGCCGCGATCTTCAAGGACGGCCACGATGTTCTTGCCGCCCGGGTGCGCGTTGACGGCGAGACCGTTCCCCTGACGAATCGAGGCAACGATGAATGGGACGCCGCCGTCCGGCCGGCCAGGATGGGCCTGCACGAAATCGTCGTGCAGGCGTGGACCGACCGGCACGCGACCTGGGCCCGCAAGGTCGAGACCAAGCGGGCCGCCGGCCAGGACATCGACGTCGAAATCGCCGAGGGTGTCCTGCTCCTCGAGTCGGAGGATGGAGGAGACCCGGCAGTCCACAACGCGCTGACGGCCCTCAAGCAGGGAATCGTCACCCCTGCGCTGGCAATCTCGCTTCCGGGACCGCCCGAGAAGACGCCTGATTTCACCACTGCCGAGCCGGTACTCCTGTGGGTCGATCGCGAGCGAGCCCTGCTCGGTGCGTGGTACGAACTCTTCCCACGTTCGTACGGCGGGTTGCGCAAGACCGCCGAGCGGCTGCCGGCAGTCGCGAGCATGGGTTTCGACGTGCTCTATCTGCCCCCCATCCACCCCATCGGAAGGACGTACCGGAAGGGCAAGAACAACACGACGAACCCCGCCGTTGACGACCCGGGGAGCCCCTGGGCCATCGGAAACAGTGAAGGCGGGCATACCTCCATCGACCCCGGCCTCGGCACGTTCGAGGATTTTTCCTTCCTCCTTGCCACCCTTCAGGAGCACGGAATGGAGGTGGCGCTCGACTATGCGCTTCAGTGCTCGCCCGACCATCCGTGGGTTCGGGAGCATCCGGAATGGTTTCATCATCGCCCCGACGGGACGATCGCGTACGCCGAGAACCCGCCCAAGAAATATCAGGACATCTACCCTCTGAACTTCTGGCCGGACGACGATGCCGATCGAGAGGCGCTGTGGCAGGCCTGCAAGGACATTCTCGATTTCTGGATCGCCAAGGGCGTGACCATCTTTCGGGTTGACAATCCCCACACCAAGCCGGTCGTGTTCTGGGAGTGGATGATTCCTGCCGTCCATGAGGACCACCCGGACGTCGTATTCCTGGCCGAGGCCTTCACCTACCCGAAGATGATGGCCAAACTGGCCGAGGTCGGCTTCAGCCAGAGCTACACCTACTTCACCTGGCGGACGGAGCAGTACGGACCGGAAGGCCTGAGGGCCTACCTCGAGGAACTTGCCGGACCAAAGGCCGACTACATGCGGCCCGCGTTTTGGCCCAACACCCCCGACATCCTCTCCGGACCATTGCGAGAAGGGCCGCCCGCCGCCTTCGCCATGCGGATGATACTTGCGGCCACCATGGCGCCGACGTGGGGCATGTACAGCGGCTACGAGTTGTTTGAGAACGCCCCGGCTTCACCCGACAACGAGGAGTACCTCAACTCCGAGAAGTACGAGATCCCTGATCGGGACTGGGACCGGCCGGGCACCCTCGTACCGCTGGTCACAGCCGTGAACGGCATCCGCCGCCGTCACCCTGCGCTCCAGCGACTGCGTACGATACGCTTTCACCACAGCGATAACCCCCAAATCATCGTCTACTCCAAAGTGAGCGACGACGGCGACGACGTCATGTTGATGGTGGTGAGCCTCGACCCCTATCACCGGCAGGAGGCGACGCTGGGACTTGATCTGGGTGCCCTGGGTTTGCCGTGGGATGGTTCCTTTGCGGCCACCGACCAACTGGCGGGCGAGACGTATACGTGGACCGGCCCGAACCCGTACGTGAAGCTCGAACCCTGGGATCGGGTGGCCCACATCCTGCACATTCCTGAGGCCGCCCCGTGGCGGTGACACCGGTGCGGTCCAACGGCGACGACCCGCACTGGTTCCGGCGTTCCGTCTTCTACGAGATCCTGGTTCGGGGCTTCTACGACGGCAACGACGACGGCACCGGCGACATCGCGGGTATCACGGCAAAGCTCGATTACCTGCAGTGGCTCGGCATTGACTGCATCTGGTTGTTGCCCTTTTATCACTCGCCCCTTCGCGACGGTGGCTACGACATCAGCGACTTCTTCACCATTCTCCCGGAGTACGGGACGCTGGCCGACGCAGTCGAGCTGGTCGAGCAAGCCCACAAGCGGGGAATGCGAATCGTCGCCGACCTGGTCATGAACCACACCAGCGATCAGCACCCGTGGTTCCAGGAGTCCCGTCAGAACCGCACCAACCCCAAAGCCGACTGGTATGTCTGGAGTGACGACGACCAACGGTGGCCAGAAGCCCGGGTGATCTTCATCGACGCCGAGAAGTCCAACTGGACCTACGACTCGCTGCGGGGCCAGTACTACTGGCACCGCTTCTTCTCGTACCAGCCCGACCTCAACTACGACAATCCCGAAGTGTCGGACATGATGCTCGACGTCGTGCGGTTCTGGCTCGACATCGGGCTCGACGGATTTCGGCTCGACGCGGTGCCCTACCTGTTCGAGCGAGATGGGACCGACGGCGAAAACCTGGGGGAGACACACGAGTACCTGAAGCGCATCAGGAAAGAAGTCGACTTTGCCTTTCCTGGCAAGGTGTTGCTGGCCGAGGCCAACCAGTGGCCCGAGGATGTCGTCGACTATTTCGGCAGCGGTGATGAGTGTCACATGTGCTTCCACTTCCCGGTGATGCCACGCATGTTCATGTCCGTGCGGCGCGAGCAGCGCTATCCGGTGACAGAGATCCTGGCCCGGACGCCGTCCATTCCCGAGGGCTGTCAGTGGGGCAACTTCCTCCGCAACCACGATGAGCTCACTCTCGAGATGGTCACCGACGAAGAGCGTGACTACATGTACTCGGAGTATGCCAAGGACCCGCGGATGAAGCGCAATCTCGGGATCGGGCGCCGGCTGGCTCCGCTGGTGGAAAACGACCGCAGGATCGGGGAGTTGTTGCACGCCTTACTGTTCAGCTTTCCCGGGTCGCCCGTCCTGTACTACGGCGACGAGATCGGCATGGGTGACAACATCTACCTGGGCGATCGGGACAGCGTGCGCACGCCCATGCAATGGTCGCCCGACCGCAATGCCGGATTCAGTCGAGCGGACTTCGCCCAGCTCTACCTGCCTCCCCTCATGGACCCGGTGTACGGCTATCAGGCCAGCAACGTCGAGGCCGAGCTGCGCAACACCAGCTCCCTCCTTCACTGGATGAAGCGGATGCTGGAGGTCCGCAAGCAACACCCGGTGTTCGGCACCGGGCGCTTCGAGGTCTCCCCGGTGGAGAACCCATCGGTCCTCGCCTACGTCCGCACCGGCGACGACGGCGACATCGTCCTGTGCGTCTGCAATCTTTCTCGATTCGCGCAACCGGCCGAGCTTCCCCTTCAGCAGTACGAGGGCAAGATCCCGATCGAGCTTTTGGGTCGGGTTCCCTTCCCCCGCATCGGTGAGCTGCCGTACTTCGTCACCCTTGCGCCCTATGGCTTCTATTGGTTTCAGCTGGTCGAGCCATGACCACCGCCAAGCTGCCCGATGGCGTGAGCGAGATGGTTCCCGCCTACCTGGGCCGTCAGCGGTGGTATGGCGGCACCGACGCGCCCGGGCCGGACCAGGTAGCCGTCACAGCAGCCGATGAGCTGGCAGTGACCGGCGACGGCGACCACCGGTTGCTGTGGGCGCTGGTCGCCGTCGACGGAGCCGAGTACCAGCTGCTCATTGCCGAACGCCCCAACGGCGAGCCGGCCGAGTTCCTCCATGGCCATGACGCGGCCGTGCTTGGCTCGACCGACCGGGCCTACTACTACGACGCCACCCTCGACAGCGAGCTGGCTCGCGTTCTCCTCGCTCTGGTGACAGATGGCGTCGAGCAGGCCGAGCGGGTTCGGCCTGTGACGGTCGAGCAGTCGAATACCTCGCTGGTCTTCGATGACCGGTTGATCATGAAGGTGTTTCGCCGGCTGCCCGAGGGGCGGAACCCCGACGTCGAAGTGACCGAAGCGCTCTCGGCCGCCGGCTTCGCCCACGTCGCCCTCCCGGTGGCGACCTGGCGGCGGGACGGACACGACCTGGCGTTCGTCCAGCGCTATCTGGCCGGCGGGACTGAAGGCTGGGCGCTGGCTCTCACGTCGCTGCGGGACCTCTACGCAAGCGGTCCCGACGACCCGGCCCAGGCGGGGGGCGACTTCGCGGCCGAAGCCGAGCGGCTCGGTCTGATGACGGCCGAGATGCATCTCGTCATGGCCGACGCCTTCGGGGTCGACGGCACCGGCTTTCGTTCGGTCGGATGGCCGAGGGTTATCGCATCCATCGAGCAGGGAGTGCGCAAGACGGTGGGCGCCGCCTGGCCAGGATCGGCGGCCGCCCTGATCGAGCGGCTCCGGGCGGTCGACGACCCGGGGCCCGCGATCCGAGTCCACGCCGACTACCACCTCGGTCAGGTCATGCGGACCGACGAAGGTTGGTACGTGCTCGACTTCGAGGGAGAGCCCGCCCGGCCGCTCGGGGAACGGCTGACCCCGTCCTCCTGCTTCAAAGACGTCACCGGGATGCTCCGGTCGTTCCAGTACGCCGCCCATTTCGTTCTCCTCGAGCGGGAGCAGCACGAGTTCGACCGTGTCAGCAAGCTGGCGGAGGCATGGGAGGTCCGCAACCGCGAGGCGTTCCTGAGCGGGTACATGAGGACGCAAGGAATCGACGCCCTCCTGCCCGCGGGGGCGGAGAATCGCGTCGCCGTCTCCCTGGCATTCGAGCTCGAGAAGGCCCTCTACGAGCTCAACTACGAGCAGGCGTACCGGCCGGATTGGGCGGTTATTCCCGAAACGGCCATCCACCGGCTGCTCTCCGGCTCGGCGCCCGGCTTCGGAGGGTAGACAGAGGCCATGCCGAATCGTGGTTCGGACCGAGCCGTTGTCGCCTCTCCCCTCGGGCCGGAACTGGAGAGGATCGTCGCCGGACGGCACCACAATCCCCATCACGTGCTCGGCCTTCACGACGGAGTCGTGCGTGCCTACCGGCCAGAGGCCACCGCCATGCGCGTCCTTGCGGGACGAAGCGACGGACATTCCGTGCCCATGCGCCCG
>JBPYFF010000374.1:0-3042 GCA_051984455.1 Acidimicrobiales bacterium
CCGGCGACCGCTCCGCCGGCGGTCGAGGGACGAATCGATCTTGAAGATGGCGGCACGGCTGACATCAGCGGCACGAGCGGGACGTTGCCGCCGGATATGCCATTCGGCTACCACCGTTTCACCCCCACCGACGGGGGCGAGGCCCGGTGGTTGATCGTGAGCCCGCGCCGGTGCCGGCTGCCCCCCCTGCGGAAGGCCTGGGGTTGGTCGGTTCAACTCTATGCCGTCAGATCGGCGGCGAGCTGGGGGATCGGGGACCTGGCCGACCTGCGCCGGCTGGGGGAGTGGGCATCGTCGCAGGGCGCGGATTTCACCATGATCAACCCGCTGCACGCCGCCCTTCCGGGACAGCCGGAAAGCCCCTATTTCGCCAGCAGCCGTTGCTTCCGCAGCCCCCTGTACCTGCGGGTTGAAGAGGTCCCGGGTGCGGCTGGCCTGCCAGGACTGGATGACCTCGTCACGGCCGGACGAGCGCTCAACCGGGTCCGGCGCATCGATCGGGCGGCCGTCTGGCGTCTGAAAACCAGCGCCCTCGAAGCCCTGTACGACGGGTTCTCCGACGATGCGGCGTTCACTGCCTATTGCCGGGAGCAGGGCGCCGCCCTGGATGCCTATGCCACCTTCTGCGCCCTGGTCGAGCTCCATGGCCTCGACTGGGAAAAATGGCCGGCCGAGGTCCGCCGGCCCAACGCCGCCGGCGTCGCCTCCTTTGCCGCCAGCCGGGCTGGTCAGAGGCGGGTCCGGTACCACGAGTGGCTCCAGTGGCTGCTCGATCGCCAGCTGGCCGCTGCCGCTCGAGCGCTCGGCATCGTCAACGATCTGGCGGTCGGCACCAACCCGCGAGGCGCAGATGCATGGCGATGGCAGGACAGCCTGGCCATGGGGATGACGACGGGTGCCCCTCCCGACGAGTTCAACACCACCGGCCAGGACTGGGGGTTTCCCCCGTTTGACCCCTGGCGGCTCCAGGCCGCCGGCTACCAGCCGTTCATCGATGCCGTGAGGGCCGCGTTGCGTCACGCCGCCGGCATGCGCATCGACCATGTGATGGGTCTGTTTCGGCAGTTCTGGATACCGTCGGGTTCCGGCCCCGTCGACGGTGCCTACGTCCGCTATCCGTCATCGGATCTGCTCGACATCCTCGCCCTCGAGAGCCACCGTGCGGGCGCGTACATCGTGGGCGAGGATCTCGGGACGGTGGAGGATTCCACCCGTCAGGATCTGGCCGGCCGGGGCGTGCTCTCCTACCGCCTGCTGTGGTTCGAGCCGTCACCTCCCGACCGCGGGCGATGGCCGGTCGAAGCATTGGCGGCGGTCACCACTCACGACCTTCCGACTATTGCCGGGCTCTGGTCGGGTGCCGATCTCGAGGCCCAGCGCGCCCTGAACCTTCATCCCAACGAGGCAGCAACGCTGGCCACCCGGGCCCGGCTGGCGGCATGGCTGGGCATCGACGACGGCGCGCCGGTCGAGGACGTGATCGAGCGGGCCTATCAGCTCCTCGGCCGGTCGCCGTGCCTGCTCACGACCGCGACGCTCGACGATGCGCTGGCGGTTCGAGAGCGGCCCAACGTTCCCGGCACGGTGGAGCAGTGGCCGAACTGGAGTCTGGCTCTGCCTCGATCGCTCGAGGACATCCAGCGGCTGCCGATGGCGGCCCGCCTCGCCGCCGCCCTCGACCACCGCACCGTTGATGGCTCCGGGAACCCCCCTCCGCGCCCCTAGGAAGGGGCCCGATGGCCCCCATTAACGTGGAGACGTGGACCTGCCCGTCACACCTCCGGTTTCCCCGATGCTGGCCAAACCGGCGCGTCAGCTTCCAGTCGGCGACTTCCTCTACGAACCGAAGTGGGACGGCTTTCGGTGCATTGTCTTTCGTGATGGCGGCGAGGTGGAGCTCGGAAGTCGCAACGAGCGGCCGCTGACCCGATACTTTCCCGAAGTTGTCGACGCTGTTCGGGCCTGGTTGCCGGCTCGCTGCGTGGTGGACGGCGAGGTGGTCATCGCCGGTCCCGATGGTCTGGATTTCGATGCCCTGCAACAGCGGATCCATCCTGCCGCGTCCCGGGTGAACCTTCTCGCCCGGGAGACGCCGGCCTCCTTTGTCGCCTTCGACCTCCTCGCCATCGAGCGATCGGACCTTCGCACCGATGGTTTCGGGTCCCGGCGGGCGCGGCTGGCGGCCTGTCTCGCCGGCGCCGCTCCGCCGATCCACCTGACGCCGGTGACGAGCGACAGCTCCGTCGCGGCCGACTGGTTCGCCCGCTTCGAGGGAGCCGGCCTGGACGGAGTCGTCGCCAAAGCGGTCGACCTTCCGTACCTCGAGGACCAGCGCGTCATGTGGAAGGTGAAGCACGAGCGGACGGCCGAGTTCGTCGTGGCCGGATTTCGCTGGCACAAGAGCGGTTCCGGGGTCGGCTCACTGATGCTCGGGCTCTATGACGACGCCGGCCGGCTCAATCACGTCGGCGTCATCGGCGCGTTTCCGGTTGTCCGCCGGCGGGAGCTGGTGGACGAGCTGGCCCCCTACCGCCTCACCACCGAATCCGAGTTGGCCGGTCACCCGTGGGGAGATTGGGCCAGCTGGGCGATGAGCGGAATGGGCGCCAACGCCTCCGGCCAGCGCCTGCCCGGCGCGGTCAGCCGCTGGAACGCCAAGAAAGACCTGAGCTTCGAGCCCCTGCGCCCCGACCTCGTCGTCGAGGCTGCCTACGAGCACCTGCAGGGATCCCGGCTCCGCCACACCGCCCAGTTCCGCCGTTGGCGGCCCGACCGGGACCCTCAGAGCTGCACCTACGACCAGCTGGAAGCGGTCGTGCCGGCCGAGCTGGCCGAGGTCTTTGGCGCGTCCTAGCTGTCTGATTATTATTGTATGTATTGCGATGTTTCAGACGACGCGGTCCGGGTAGATCATGGTGACATGGTGTCGCTTGCACGGGGCCGCGGTCGACTAGGTGGCAAACTGGCCACCGTGAGCGCGGGGACAAGTAGCGGGCAGCGTCAGAGCGCCATCATCATCCCGGTACCCGATGCCGAACCCGT
>JBPYFF010000375.1:0-3379 GCA_051984455.1 Acidimicrobiales bacterium
GGGCTTTCTCTTCGCCGAACAGGTAGGCGTCGGGGCCCAGGACAATCGAGATCGGTACGTCGCCGGCCAGGCCCGCCGACTGCAGCTCCATGAGAGCGCGCCCGACCCGTTCCAGTTCTTTGACAAATGTTGACTTGAGGGCCAGGTATGCGTGGTCGGCGCCGATTGCAAACGCCGCGACGGCCAGGCCTTCGATGACCTGGTACGGGTTGTGACGCAGGATGGCGCGGTCTTTGAAGGTTCCTGGTTCCCCCTCGGCACCGTTGGCGACCACGTAGCAGCGGTCCCCCCTACTGGTCGCCTTCCTGATCGCGGCCCACTTTCGCCCGGTGCGAAAACCACCACCGCCCCGTCCGCGAAGCCCCGAGAGGGTGACCTCCTCGATCGTGACCCACGGGCCAACCTCCTTGGCGGCGGCCAGGGCGGCGCACCCGCCCCGCGCCCGGTACTCATCGAGGGAGGTGACGGGCGCTCCACCGAGCACCACCAGCGTCGAGTCGCTCATTTGTGCCTTCTTTCACAAGCGGGCCGCAAAAGCGGGCGGACCGCGAGCATTGTGTTGGGGGGGCGCCGTTCTTGCCCCGCCCCGGGGCTGGACGTTCGCCGGTCGTTTACTTGACAGCTCCATCGTAACACGATAGAAACGCTGGCTCGTCGCTCACCGATCGCCGGCGGTTCTTGAGCCAGGGAGGCGCCCTGTGTTGGAAGCCAGGCCAGATGTCAGCAGCCAACAGAGGCGGCTGCCGGCCGTCTCCGATGAGGACTATGCCCGGCTCCTCCGCTTTCGGAGCGGCTTGCGTCGCTTCGAGCGCTGGAGTGAGCAACAGGCCGAGGCCGCGGGTTTGACCGGCACCCAGCACCAGCTCCTCCTTGCGGTGCGGGGCCATCAGGACCGGCGCGGCCCAACGGTGAGCGATCTCTCCGAGTACCTGCTCTTGCGCCACCACAGCGTGGTCGAGCTCGTCGACCGGGCGGTCGCGGCTGGGGTTGTCCGCCGGACTTCCGACCCGGCCGACCGGCGGGTCGTGCGGGTGCGTCCCACTCCCCGGGGAAACGCCATCCTTCGCAAGCTCACCCAGGCTCATCTGGCCGAGCTGGGCCGGCTCGCACCCGCTTTCGAGGGGTTGTGGTCGGGGCTGGAGCCGACCAAGCACCTTCCCGCCGGCCGCCGGGTTGGTCTCAGTTCTGGCTGACAAACCATCCTCGCCCGAACATGTGTTCGGGTATAAGCTAGGTGTGTAGTTACAGTGCTGTGACTAGTTGCAGGTGGTTGTCACACCCTGGCTTTAGGGTTGACCTCGATCAATGACCGACCCCGACACAGAGGATGGTTTCGGTGGAACGAGACAAGGCCCTTGATGTGGCGCTCAGCCAGATCGAGAAACAGTTCGGCAAGGGCTCGATCATGCGCATGGGGGAAAACACCCATATGCAGATAGAAGCCATCCCCACGGGGGCGTTGTCCCTCGACCTGGCGCTCGGCATCGGAGGCCTGCCCCGCGGCCGGATCGTCGAGATCTACGGCCCGGAGTCGTCGGGGAAGTCAACCCTTGCCATGCACGTGGTGGCCGAGGCTCAGCGCAACGGGGGATCTGCGCCTACATCGATGCCGAGCATGCCATGGACCCGGTATACGCCAAGGCCATCGGCGTCAACATTGACGACCTTTTGATCTCCCAGCCCGACACCGGGGAGCAGGCCCTCGAGATCGCCGACATGCTGATCCGTTCGGGCGCCCTCGACGTGGTCGCCATCGACTCGGTCGCGGCGCTCACCCCTCGGGCCGAGATCGAGGGCGACATGGGAGACGCCCACGTCGGCCTTCAGGCCCGCCTCATGTCCCAGGCCCTTCGCAAGCTGACCGGCACGCTCAGCAAGTCCAACACCATCGCGGTGTTCATCAATCAACTGCGGGAGAAGGTCGGTGTGATCTATGGGTGCTTCTCTTACAACACCCGTGTGACGCTGGCCGGCGGCAGGCAAGAGCGGATCGGCAAGATCGTCAATCAGACGTTGCCTGTCGACGTCCTCTCTTATGATCCGGTCACCAGCGAAGTCGTACCCCGTCGTGTTGTTGGCTGGTTCGACAACGGACGCACTGATGAGTTCCTTCGCTTCACGGTAGCCAGGCCCGGAGGGAGTGGGCGGGCCCACTTCGCAGCGACTGGCAATCATCTGATTCGCACGCCAGCAGGATGGCGAGAGGCAGGCTCGCTCAGGGAGGGCGATCGGGTGCTCCAGATGGCCGATGTCTTGCTCTCGGAGTTTCAGATGGAAGTTCTCCGGGGTGGCCTGATGGGCGATGCCTGTTTGTCCCGGTCGAGAAATGGTGTTTCGTGCCGGGCTCGGTGGACCCATGGTCCCCGCCAGGTTGAGTACGCAAGGTGGAAGGCGTCACTTTTTGGCAATATCGGTACCAGTATCTCGTCCCATGTGTATGGGGGGATCGCCGTTGACATGACGCCGTTGACGGAGTTAGGTGCTCTCCGCGACGAGGTCTACCTGCGGACCGGCGGATCAAGGGGGGTAAAGCGATTCACGTCTGACTTCCTCAAGGCAATTGGCCCCCTTGGGCTTGCTATTTGGTATCAGGACGACTTCGGGTTCACGATTCGCTCGCTCGGCAAGCAGACACGAACCGGGGGAGTCACGGGGCGGGCAGAGGTCTGTGTTGACGCCATGGAACCAGAGACCCAGGTGAGGGTCGCGGAATGGCTCAAGGACACCTGGGGATTGCACTGCAAGCTCATCGGGCGGGATTCACAAAAGAGATACATCGTTTTGAACACCGCAGCAACGTCCCGTTTGCATGCACTCATCGCTCCCTTTGTGCATCCGTCGATGGAGTACAAGTTGTTGCCCCAGTACCGTGGCCGGTTCGGGGTCGAACCTGTCTTCGCCGTTCCCCAAAAGACGTTGCTGGCGATGCCGATTACGAAGATCGAAGCCAAGCCACCCAATGGCAGGGTCACGCATCGCTTTGACATCGAGGTGGAGGGCACCCACAACTATTTCGTGGACGGTGTCATGGTCCACAACAGCCCCGAAGTCACCCCGGGTGGGCGGGCGCTCAAGTTCTATTCGTCGGTGCGGCTCGACATCCGCCGGATCGAGTCGATTAAGGACGGCGCGGAGGTGATCGGCAACCGGACCCGGGTCAAGGTGGTCAAGAACAAGTGCAACCCGCCTTTCAAATCCGCCGAGTTTGACATCATGTATGGCAAGGGCATCAGCCGGGAGGGGTCGATGCTCGACGTGGCGGTCGACCTCGGCATCGTCAAGAAGTCGGGGGCCTGGTACACCTACGAAGGCGAGCAGCTCGGCCAGGGCCGGGAAAATGCCAAGACCTTCCTCGCCGAGAACCTCGAGCTGATGATCG
>JBPYFF010000376.1:0-20748 GCA_051984455.1 Acidimicrobiales bacterium
TAGCCTCGACGGTGATGGCGATGTCCACCGATCCCGCCCAGCGGGTCCAGCAGTTGCGGGAGCAGATCGAATATCACAACAAGCGGTACCACCAGCTCGACGAACCCGAGATCAGTGACGCCGAGTACGACGCCCTGGTCCGCGAGCTGCGGGCCCTCGAGGAGGCGTATCCCGACCTCCTGACACCCGACTCGCCGACCCAACGGGTGGGAGCCCCGGTCTCGGTCCTCTTCGCTCCCGTCCGCCACCGCCAGCCGATGATGTCACTTGACAACGCCACCAGCTTCGAGGAGCTGCTGGCCTGGACCAGGCGCATGGACCGCTTCATCTCCGGTGAAGTCGCCTTCACCTGCGAGCTCAAGATCGACGGCCTGGCGATGTCGTTGCTGTACGAGCGCGGCACACTGAGCCGGGCGGCGACAAGAGGTGATGGCGTCACCGGCGAGGACGTCACCGCCAACATTCGCACCATTGACGTCATCCCCGGTCGGTTGCGGGACGGCAGCGCCCCCGAGGTCGTCGAGGTTCGGGGCGAGGTCTACATGCCGATTTCCGCGTTCGAAGAGCTCAACCGGAGACAGCTGGCCGACTCGGGGCGTGCCTTTATCAACCCTCGCAACGCTGCGGCCGGTTCGTTGCGACAGAAGGATGCATCCATCACCGCCAGCCGGGAGCTGGCGTTCTGGGCCTACCAGCTGGGTGACCTGGTCGGTGGACCGCAGTTCAACCAGCACCACGAGACGCTTGAGTGGATGGAGCACGCCGGCTTTCCCGTGAATCCCAACATCCGCACCCTCCATGGGCTGGGCGAGGTCGATGAGTTCTGTCACCACTGGCTCGATCACCGCCACGACCTCGACTACGAGATCGACGGCGTGGTCGTCAAGGTGGACAACCTGGCCCAACGGCTGGAGCTGGGAGCCACCTCGCACGCCCCGCGCTGGGCCATCGCGTACAAGTTCCCGCCAGAGGAAAAGACCACCCTTCTGAAAGAGATCATGGTGTCGATCGGCCGCACCGGCAAGGCGACGCCATTCGCCGTCCTCGAGCCGGTGATCGTCGGCGGGGCGCGCGTTGGCCTGGCCACGTTGCACAACGAGGACCAGGTGAAGGAGAAGGATGTCCGGCCGGGGGACACGGTCATCGTGAGGCGGGCGGGTGACGTCATTCCCGAAGTGCGAGGCCCGATTCTGTCGTTGCGACCTGAGGGGCTGGCACCGTGGAATTTTCCGGATACCTGCCCCATTTGCCGGGAGCATCTGGTGCGGCTCGAAGGCGAAAGCGACACCTTCTGCGTCAATGTCGACTGCCCCGGCCAGCGGGTCCAGCGCATCTCTCACTTCGCCTCCCGCGGCGCGATGGATATCGAGGGGCTCGGCGAGCGAACGGTCAACCAGTTCTGCGAAGCCGGTTTGCTCACCGATGTCGCGGACATCTACGCGCTGGACTTCGACCGGGTTCGCGAGTTCGAGGGGTTCGGCGAGCTGTCGGTCACCAACCTGGCCAAGGCCATCGAGGCGTCCAAGTCCCGACCGCTTGCCAACCTGTTGGTCAGTCTGTCGATCCGGCACCTTGGTACAACTGGCAGCCGGCTGCTGGCGCGGTCTCTTGGCCACCTGGACCGCATCATGGCGGCCTCAGCCGAGGAAATCGCGGGCATCGAAGCGATCGGGCCGGTCATCGCGGCCAGCGTCCACGAGTTCTTTGCCCTCGCCCGCAACCGGGACGTGGTCCAACGGCTCCGCGCCGCCGGGGTCAACTTCGAGGGACCCGCCCCGCCGTCGACGCCGCAGGTGCTCGTGGGCACCTCCATCGTCGTGACCGGCACTCTCGAGGGTTGGTCACGCGAGGCGGCCGAGGAAGCCATCAAGGCCCGCGGCGGCAAAGCGCCCGGCAGCGTCTCGAAGAAGACGACGGCGGTGGTGGTGGGGGCCGAACCCGGTGCCGCCAAGCTCACCAAGGCCAACGAGCTCGGTGTTCCCATCGTGGACGAGGCCGGCTTTGCCCGTTTGCTGGAAACCGGCCAGTTGCCTTAGGGCGGCGCGTTTCGCTAGTGCGACTGGAAGCACCAGCTGAAGGCGTGGCCCTGGTCTGACGGGTCGTCGACCCGCTTGATGTGGAGGGTGACGCAGTTGCGGCCAGGAGGCAGCTGGGTGACGTCCTTGTCGGGACCGGGCGTGAAGAAGTACTGATTGAGCCCCGGGACGATGTCCAGCTGGTCCTGGGGGATTCCGACCGTCCGATCGCCCGTGTTGATGGCAAAGCCGGGCGAGTTCGTCTCCGCCAGCGTGTATGCCGGAGCCAGCGTCACACCGATGGTCGCCTGGCGGAGCGCGAGGTCACCGGGTTCGGGAGTGAGCACCTTGATGGCAGAGTCCTTGTAGATGATGGGCTTGTTGGTCGGGCGCGACAGGGAAAGGCCGTAGCCGAGCCCCACCAGGCAGGCGGCCAGGATGACAGAGATGACAATCCGGCGCAGCGTGATCAACCCGTCCATTGTGACTGAATGCCCGCGTATTAGGGTCCCACGCCGCCGGCCGCGGCCTCGGTAGCCTCCCTTTGTGGCGACGTCCCGCATCGCCGAGCACGTGGGGCGCGTCCTCGGTGACCGCTACCGCCTGACTCGACCTCTCGGCACGGGCGCGTCGGCTCATGTCTACGTGGCCGAGGACGTGACCCTCCGCCGTCGCGTCGCGGTCAAGTTGCTGCACCCCGCGCTCGCTGAGGATGAGGCGTTCCTCCGCCGCTTCCAGGCCGAAGCCCGAGTGGTTGCGGCCCTTCGCCACACCCACATCGTTCGGGTTTATGACTGGGGCGAGAACGACGGCTCACCCTTTCTGGTGATGGAGTTGCTGGAAGGCGGCAGCCTGCGATCGATCCTTGATCGCGGTGAGTTGCTCACGCCGGCCCAAGCCGCGCTCGTTGGAGCAGACGCGGCCGGCGCACTGGACTACGCCCACCGGCGGGGGCTCGTCCATCGCGACATCAAACCCGCCAACTTGCTCTTCGACGACGAAGGCCAGGTCTCGATCGCCGACTTCGGTCTGGCCCGAGCGCTGGCGGAGGCAACCTGGACGGAGCCGGCCGGTGCGGTCCTCGGCACGGCCCGCTACGCCGCCCCCGAGCAAGTTCGAGGAACGGCCCTCGATGGCAAGGCGGATGTCTACTCGCTGGCCCTCGTGCTCATTGAGGCGGTGACCGGAAGCGTGCCGTTCGCCGCCGATACAACCATCGGCACGCTCATGGCGCGGCTGGATCAACCACTGCCTCTGTCCCAACGGCTGGGGCCCCTCGCCACTGCCCTGGCCGGCGCGGGCGCGCCCACGGTGGCCGACCGGACCAGTGCAGGGGAGCTTTCCCACGCCCTGCAACGGGCGGCCAAGGAGCTGCCGGTGCCCGAGGCGCTGCCTCTCGCCGGGCCGCTTTTGACCGGTCAGGTTGAAGACGATGCGGAGGTCACCGACGTGCCCGGCCACCCGGTCCTCTTTGACGGAGAACAGGCTTGGCAGAGGCCCTTTCCCGCACCGCCGGCACCGTCGGGGCGGGCCAGGTTCCGCTCCCGGCGCGGCCGGCGCCGCCGGAGCCGGTGGCTGTTGATCGTTGTGGCCGTCGCCGTCCTCCTCGGCGCAGCCGGAGTGGTCGCCGCCCGGTCGTTGACGCCGAGCCACCCGGTACCTTCGGTCGTGCACCAGACGGAAGTTGAAGCGCGGCACGCCCTTTCCCCCCTGGACTTCCACCTGCGGGTCGGGACCGCGTACAACGAGGAAGTACCCAGAGGCTCCATCATCGGACAGCGTCCCGCCGCCGGCCGCTCGCTGCGGGAGGGATCGTCCGTCTCGGTCGTCGTCTCTCTCGGTCCTCCGCCGGTCCCGGTGCCCGATCTGACCGGGCTCACGATTGACCAGGCAGGTCAGCGGCTGACCGGTGCCCAGCTGGCGCTCGGCCAGTCGTCGGCCCGCCCGGACAGCAGCGTCAAGTCCGGCCTTATCCTCTCGTGGTCGGGCGAAGGCGGCCGGCTGCCCAAGGGAAGCCAGGTCGATGTGGTCGTGTCGAGCGGCCCACCGACCGCGGCCGTCCCGGACATCGCCCACGCGGCCAGATCCTTCGCGGACGCCGCCGCCGTGTTGCAGAGTCAGGGGCTGAGCGCGGTCGAAGACGATCAGTTCAGCGACAGCGTGCCGAAGGGCGCGATCATCGCGACCAACCCGCCCGCGGGTGCACGAGCACCGATTGGAAGTGCGGTGACGGTGACGGTGTCGAAGGGGCCGGACCTGGTTGCCGTCCCGAACGTGCAAAGCCTGTCAGTCGATGCAGCGACGAGGGCGTTAGAGGGGCAGGGCTTCACCGTGAGCGGTGTCGCCGGCGCGCCTGACCGTCCGGTTTCCTTCACCAGTCCCGTCGCTCGCGCCCTGGCCAAGCGGGGGTCCGCCGTCAGGCTGTACACCTCGTAAGCTCGGCCGAACCGGGTAACGAGCGAAAGGACAGCTCGATGGGCGCACTCGACGGACGCGTCGCCATCATCACCGGTGCAGCCCGTGGCATCGGCCGAGAGCACGCTCTGCACTTCGCGGCCGAAGGGGCCCGGGTGGTGGTGAACGACCTGGGGGGAGCGATGGACGGCACGGGCGATGACCGGACGCCGGCCGAGCAGGTGGTGGATGAGATCAAGCAGATGGGAGGAGAAGCGATTGCCAATGCCGACGACGTCGCCGACTGGGCGGGCGGCGAGCGGTTGGTGCGATCGGCGCTCGACGCCTTTGGCGATCTCCATGTTCTTGTCAACAATGCGGGCATTCTGCGCGACCGCTACCTCGTCAATATGACCGAGGAGGAGTGGGACATTGTCGTCAAGGTGCATCTGAAAGGGCACTTCATCCCCACCCGCCACGCGGCGGCCTACTGGCGGGAGCAGACCAAGGCGGGCAAGGCGGTCAGGGCCTCCATCATCAACACGTCATCGACGTCCGGTTTGCTCGGTAATCCCGGCCAGACGAACTACGGGGCTGCCAAGGCGGGCATCGGTGCCCTTACGGTGATCGCCGCTCAGGAACTGGGCCGCTACGGCGTGAGAGTCAACGGACTGGCCCCCGCCGCCAGGACCAGGCTGACCGAGTCCACACCGGGTCTGGGTGACATCGTGAAGCCACCCGCGGGCGCGGGGGCATTCGATATCTGGGATCCGGCCAACGTGTCACCGCTGGTCGCCTGGCTGGCGACGGAAAACTGCCCTGCGACGGGCAAGGTGTTTTTCGTCCAGGGCGGGATGGTGAGGCTGATGACGGGGTGGACGATGGGCGACGGCATCGAGCGCGACGAGCGCTGGACAGTCGCAGAGCTGGATGCCAAGCTGGCGCCGTTGGTGAGCTGAAGGTTCGCCGCTGCTCGAACCGCCCCGGGGTGACGATTTCGATAGTCCGATCGGACTAGCACGAATCCCCCCTTTCCCCTGATCGGGGTTGTGCAATACCATTCGCTCGGCAGCAGGGCCCAGGGGGGCGGTGTTGCTGAGGCAGTGTTCCCCAGCCGCTGCCGGTGCCGCCGCCCCCCTGGGCCCTGTTTTGGCGCGTCGCTAATCGGGTGCAACGAGATCCTCAGCACCGTCGTAGCATGCAACGGTGAATCTTGCAGGCGGCGGGAGCGCGGCGGCGAGGGAGTCTGACGCCGCCTGCTGCTCACTTGGCGCCGGCGGCGGCGAGGAAGTGGTGGTCATTCCGTGGCCGCTTTTGCTCCGTCAGCGTGTGGCCCACCGGGCCCACAGCAGCGATCACTATCGGTGGTGGGTCCTGATCACGGTACTGGTGGGACTGTTCTCCATCAACGTCACCTTCACCATCCTTGCGGTCGCACTTCCCAAAATCGCGCACGAATTGCACAGCACAACCAACACCCTCACGTGGGTGATCACCGGTCCCACCCTCGCCTTCGGCGTGGCCGCGCCGGTGCTGGGCAAGGCGGGCGATATCTGGGGCTATCGCCGCCTGTATCTCCTCGGCCTGGCCGGTGGCTTCTGCTGCGCGACGCTGTCGGCACTGGCACCCACCGCCGGCTCGCTCATCGCGGTACGGACACTCGAGGGGCTCGAGGGCGCCGCCACGGGCGCCGCTTCAATGGCGCTGATCTTTCAGGTCTTCGAACCGGGTGACCGGGTCAAGGCGATGGGGTGGTGGTCCCTGATCGGAGCCGGAGGTCCCGTCATCGGCGTCACGCTCGGTGGACCTCTCATTGACCACTTCGGATGGCGGGCCCTGTTCCTCGGACAGGCGCCGATCTCATTGTCGGCCCTGCTGGTCGCGTTCGCCATCCTGCCTCCCAACCAGCCGCGGATGCAGCGTCGGCTGGATTGGGCCGGTGCCGGTGCTCTGACCGTGTCCATCACTTCTCTGTTGTACGCACTGAACCGCGGGCCGGAAGCGGGATGGACGAGTCCCGAAGTTCTCATCGGGTTCCTGCTGACACCGATCATGGCAGTGGCGTTTTGGATCATCGAACGCCGCTCGCCCGAGCCGCTGCTGCCGCTGCACTATTTCCGGCGTCGCAACTTCGTGTGTCCGATGGGTGCGCAAGTCTTCGCCAACTTCGCGTACCTGGGCGGGTTCATCCTGGCGCCGTTGTTGCTCGAGCGCGTCTACGGATACAGCGCGACCGACGCCGGACTGGTGGTCATCGCCCGGCCCTTTGCCTTCTCGGTCACCGCCCCCATCGCCGGTTATCTGGCGGTGCGAATCGGGGAACGCATTTCGGCCGTTGCGGGCAGTGCCGCGGTGGGCGCATCGATGCTCGTGTTCTCCTCTCTCAGCCACGACTCAGCACTGACCATGGTCATCTTCGCCCTCATCCTCTCCGGCGTCGGGCTCGGCGTCGCGTCGCCGTCGATCGCGGCCAGCGTCGCCAATGCGGTGGATGAGGCCGACCTTGGAATCGCAAGCGCGACGCAGCAACTGATGACGCAAGTCGGCTCCGCCGCCGGGATTCAGGTGATGGAAACCGTTCAGACGGCCAGAGAGCCGAGTGCGGGGCTGTTGGGGTCGTTCTCCGAGGCTTACCTGGTGGGCTTTGCCGCCTGTGTGCTGGCGCTGGCATTTGCGCTGGGCATCCGGCGGGCCACCCGCGACGAGCGCGGGCGATTGACGACGGACGACCTGGCCATGGCCATGCCGGGGTGAGTCGGAGGGTGCACCCGACCTGACCCGCGCTACTCGGTGATCTCCTGGATCCGCGTGGCGATCTCGCTGGCGACGGGGTCGGGCGTGGCGCCGGCCGCCTGGAACGCCATCAGCTTCGTCATGTCCCCTTCCACCTTGATCTTCCCCGACATGAAGGCCTGCATTCCGGCCTGGGGATTCCCGTCAACCAGGATGGCCTTGGCCGTCGGGTAGTCGAGCGTGACCTTGAGGTCGGCTCCCTCGATGTGACCCTCGTCCATCTCGATCTGACCGGAGGTGGTGTCCATGTGGGCATCGATCGTGCCCGACCCAAACGGCACATCCGTGATGATCTGGTTCATCTTGAGCACGTGAGTCGCGGCCGGTGCCCTGCCCCGGTACTCCTCGCGGATCCGCCTGGCTTCCGCCAACCACTCGTCGCTCAGGAATGGGTACTTGGGCACGCGGCCTCCTCGTCATATCCGTCCTTCGTAGCTGGCACGGTAGTGGAGACGGGTACGCTGGGTCCGATGGCCGGGGCCACACGCACGGAGCGGATCTCTGGTCGCCTCCGCAACGACAAGTGGAAGCTTCCCCCGCTTCGTATCGAGATGTCAGAGTGCATCAACTGTGATACCTGTCTGCGGCACTGTCCTCCGCAGTTCGGGGCGATCTTCAATCACGGGATGGATGTGATCATCCTGCCCGAGCTCTGCTCCGGTTGCGGCAAGTGCCTGCCCCCCGTTTGCCCGGTCGACTGCATCTACGAGGATCCCAGCTGGGCCGCGTCTTCCGACGAGTGGTGGGAGGAGCCGCTCGGCCCTGACGACCGTTACGTGTAGCGAAAAGCCGGCCGGTGCAGAGGACCGACCCGCGTACCATGGCCCCGTGCCCGCACGCATCTCGACCGCCGACGTCGCCCACGTGGCCAGACTGGCCCGGCTCGACCTGAGCGATGAGGACCTGGCGCAGTTCACCGAACAGCTCGGTGCCGTGCTGGACCACGCGCGGGACGTCGAGGCGCTCGATACCGCCGGCGTCCCGCCCACCGCTCATGCCCTGCCGCTCGCCAACGTCCTTCGACCGGACGTGGTGGTGCCGAGCCTTGACCGGGAGGAGGTGCTGGCCCAGGCACCCGAGGCGGAGGCCGGGCAGTTTCGGGTACCGCGCATCCTGGGTGAGGCTCCGTGAGCGGGGCGATGAGCGACCCGAAACCCAAGCGGGAGACCGCGATCGAGATCGCGGGAGAGGTTCGGTCGGGCCGTCGCAGCGCGACGGACGTTCTCGAAGCCCATCTCGCTGCGATCCAAGCGGCTGAGCAAAGTGTTCACGCCTTCAACCACGTCATGGTCGATGAAGCCCGGGCCAAAGCGGCTGCGGTCGACCGGCAGGTCGAGGCAGGCGAGGATCCCGGGGTGCTCGGCGGGATCCCCATCGCCCTCAAGGACAACCTGTGCACGCGCGGGGTGCCGACGACGTGCTCGTCGAGGATTCTTTCGGGCTGGCGGCCGCCCTACGACGCCACGGTGGTCAGGCGACTCGGCCATGCGGGGGCGGTCGCGATCGGAAAGACCAACCTCGATGAATTCGCCATGGGGTCCTCGACGGAGAACTCCGCCTTCGGGCCCACCCGCAATCCCCTTGATCTTTCCCGGGTCCCGGGCGGGTCGTCGGGGGGCAGCGCCGCCGCCGTCGCGGCCGGGTTCTCTCCTCTGGCGGTCGGGACCGACACGGGTGGCTCCATTCGCCAGCCGGCCGCGTTGTGCGGAGTCGTCGGGATGAAGCCGACCTACGGGTTGGTGTCCCGTTACGGCCTCATTGCCTTTGCCAGCTCGCTCGACCAGATCGGACCGTTCGCGACGACGGTCGCCGACGCTGCCCTCCTGTTTGACGTGATCGCCGGTCACGACGCCTGCGACTCGACGTCACTCGCCGGGCCCGTCCCCTCGGGGTCGGCCAGGCTCGATGCCGGGGCCGATGGGTTGCGGGTCGGGGTGGTGGCGGAACTGACCAATGCCGAGGGCATCGCGGCGGACGTCGTCGCCCGGGTCCGCCAGGCGGCGGACGCCCTCGCCGACGCGGGGGCCAAAGTGGACGAGGTCAGCGTCCCCGCAGCCATCTACGGATTGACGTCGTACTACCTGATCGCACCGGCGGAAGCGTCCTCCAATCTGGCTCGCTATGACGGTGTCCGGTACGGCTTCCGACAACCGGCCGGCGACATCACCTCGATGTACACCCGGACCAGGGCAGCGGGGTTCGGCCCAGAAGTCAAGCGACGCATCATGCTCGGCACCTATGCGCTCTCGGCCGGGTACTACGACGCCTATTACGGCAAGGCCCAGCAGGTGCGCACACTCATTATCCGTGACTTTGCGGCTGCCTATGAGTCATTCGACGCGCTCCTGGCGCCCACCACACCGACGACCGCGTTCGAGCTCGGAGCCAAGACGGCCGATCCCCTCGCCATGTACCTCTCGGACGTGTGCACCATCCCGTCCAGCTTGGCCGGTCATCCGGCGATGACGGTGCCTTTCCGCAAGGGCGCGGACGGCATGCCCGTCGGTGTGCAGGTGCTGGCGCCCGCTCTTGGCGAGACGGTGATGTTTCAGGTCGCGGCGGTGTTAGAGCACGCCGCCGGCCAGCCCGCGGAAGGGAGCGGCGCATGACTTCCGTTGCCAGCGATTGGGAGACGATCGTGGGCCTCGAGGTGCACAGCGAGCTCAGGACCGAGACGAAGCTGTTCTGCGGGTGCCGGAACAGCTTCGGTGACGAACCCAACACCAACATCTGTCCGGTGTGCCTCGGCCTGCCCGGCTCGCTGCCCGTCCTCAACCGCAGGGCGGTCGAGTACGCGATGAGGATCGGCACGGCGTTGCACTGCCGCGTCAGCGCCTCGATCTTCCACCGGAAGAACTACTTCTATCCGGACATGCCGAAGGACTATCAGATCAGCCAGTACGACGAGCCCATCAACATTGACGGCTTTTTGGTCCTCCCTGGTGGGAAGCGAGTCGGCATCGTGCGGGCCCACATCGAGGAGGACACCGGCAAGACCACCCACATTGGCGGTCGCGGCCGGATCGACGAGGCGACCTATTCGCTGGTCGACTACAACCGGGCCGGCGTCCCTCTGGTGGAGATCGTGAGCGCGCCCGACATCCGGGGCGCGGAGGAGGCGCGGGCCTACGTCGAGGAGCTGAGGGCGATTCTGGTTGCGACCGGAACATCCGACGGAAAGATGGAGGAGGGCTCGCTCCGGGTCGATGCCAACGTGTCCGTCCGGCCGGCCGGCTCCGAGGAGCTCGGGACACGCTGCGAGATCAAGAACATGAACTCACTGCGCAGTCTGGGTCGGGCGATCGAATATGAAGCCGCCCGCCAGGTGGAGCTGCGGGCGACCGGCCAGGCCGTCGTCCAGGAGACCCGTCACTGGAACGAGGCGGACAGCAAGACCTACTCGATGAGATCGAAGGAAGAGGCCTTCGACTACCGCTACTTCCCCGAACCCGACCTGGTGCCGCTCGCGCCCGATGCGGAGTGGCTGGCTGCCGTCGCCCGGGACCTGCCAGCGCTGCCGGCCGAGCGGCGGGATCGGGTGGCCGCACTGGCGGCGATGAGTCCTGACTCCGACCCGGTGGTCACCGTGGTCCGCCTGGACCTCGACGGCTTCGTTGTCGCCGCGGCCGGCGCGGGCGCGGACCCGGCACTGGCGGTGAAGCGTCTCTCCAATGAAGTGGCGGCCGGCATGGACAGGGCTCGAGAGCTTGACCCGGCCAGATTCGCCCGGCTGGTGCAGCTCGAAGGCCGGGGCGAGCTGACCACCTCGCAGGCCCGGGACGTCTTGAAGCGGTTGCTCGAGCAGGGCGGCGATCCGGAGACGATCGCGAAGGACCTGGGCTTTGAGGCCATGCCCGCCAGCGAGGTTGCCGGTGTGCTCGATGAGGTCATCGCCGCCAATGAGTCCGAGTGGCGCCGGTTTGTTGCCGGTGAGGACAAGCTCCAGGGGTTCTTCATCGGGAAGGTCAAGGCCGCGACCGGCGGGAAGGCGGACCTGAAGGCGGTCGCGACGTCGCTGCGCGCTCGAAGGAAACAAGAGCAGCAGCAGAGCTAGGAACACCTAGGCTTCGGCCATGCCCAGCGACATGAAGCCCCGCAGTCACGAGGTCACCGACGGATACGAGCGGGCCCCGGCCAGGGCCATGCTGCGAGCCATCGGGATGACCGATGCGGACTGGGGCAAACCCCAGGTGGCGGTGGCCTCCTCATGGAACGAGGTGACGCCATGCAACCTGCCCCTCGACCGGTTGGCCAAGCGGGCCAAGGACGGCGTGCGGGAGGCCGGCGGCTTTCCCATCGAGTTCGTCACCATCGCTGTGTCCGACGGGATCTCGATGGGGCACGAAGGCATGCGGGCGTCGCTCGTCAGCCGGGAGGTCATCGCTGACTCGATCGAAACCATGATGCACGCGGAACGATTTGACGCCCTCGTCACCTTCGCCGGCTGCGACAAGTCGCTGCCCGGGATGTTGATGGCCGCGGCCCGGGTCAACCTTCCGTCGGTGTTCCTCTACGGCGGCAGCATCCTCCCCGGGCGCGGGGCCCACGGCGAGGCGCTGGACATCGTGAGCGTGTTCGAAGCTGTTGGCGCCCGGTCGGCCGGCGCGCTCAGCGACGAGGAACTGAGCCTGATCGAACGCAACGCCTGCCCCACGGCGGGCAGCTGCGCGGGGATGTTCACCGCCAACACCATGGCGTCGGTCTCGGAGGCCATTGGAATGGCCCTGCCCGGCAGCTCTTCTGCACCGGCGGTTGACCGTCGCCGGGACGACCACGCGTTCGAGACCGGAAAGGCGGTGATCCGGCTGCTGGAGCTGGGCATCAGGCCCCGGCAGATCATGACCAGGCCGGCGTTCGAGAATGCCATCGCAGTGGTGATGGCGCTGGGAGGCTCGACCAACGCGGTGTTGCACCTGCTGGCCATCGCCAACGAGGCCCGGGTCGAGCTGAGCCTGGATGATTTCGATCGGATCGGCCGCCGGGTGCCACATATCGCCGACACCAAGCCGCACGGCCGCTACCACATGGTGGACATCGACCGGATCGGTGGTGTGCCGGTCGTCATGCAGGAGCTCCTCGAAGCGGGGTTGCTCGACGGCGACTGCCTGACCGTGACCGGGGCGACCGTCGCCGACAACCTCGAGCGCCTGTCACCTCCTGCACCCGACGGTGAGGTGATACGGCCGCTGGCTCAGCCGATCCACGCCGATGGCGGGATCGCCATCTTGCACGGCTCGCTGGCGCCAAAGGGGTCGGTCGTGAAGGTCGCGGGCCTGGATGTGGAACGGTTCGAGGGCCCGGCTCGCGTGTTCGACGGTGAGGACGGTGCGATGGACGCTATCCTTGCCAGCTCCATCCAGCCGGGTAGCGTCGTCGTGATCCGGTACGAGGGCCCCAGGGGTGGCCCCGGGATGCGGGAGATGCTGGCCGTCACCGGTGCGATGAAGGGAGCCGGGCGGGGAGCCGATTGCGCCCTGCTCACCGACGGCCGCTTCTCTGGCGGGACGCACGGGTTCTGCATCGGCCACGTCGCGCCGGAGGCGGTCGACGGCGGCCCCATCGCGCTGGTCGCCGACGGCGACCGCATCGTGATCGACGTCCCCACCCGCACCATCGCCCTCCTGGTCGGTGACGATGAGCTGGTCCGCCGCCGAGCGGACTGGAAGCTGCCTGAGCCTCGCTATACCAGTGGCGTGCTGGCCAAGTACGCCCGGCTGGTGGCAGGGGCGGAGCGGGGAGCGATCACCCAGCCGTAGGCCGGTGGCTGTGGCTCTGGCTGGCTGCAAACCGCTTCAAACCGTTGTGCTCTGGCGATCTCTCATTCAATTCCGTCAAATAGGGGCGGATTTGAACGCCGGATCGCCAGCGAGCAGCAGAAAGACCGCGACGCACCGGCACCGACCGGCCGGATTGCGCCGGCTCCGCCCGGGTGACAGAATCGGCGCCGATGGCCGCAACCCCACGGGTGCTCGTACTCATTACCTGACGCACGCCGCGGCCTGGCGCGTGCGTCCCACGACCTCCCAGACGGGAGGTCGTTTCCTTTTCCGAGGAAGGATCGGCATGAAACTGACCGGGGCACAAGCCCTCATCAAGAGCCTGGAACTCGAGGGGACCGAAGTCATGTTCGGCCTCCCGGGCGGCGCCATCCTGCCTGCCTACGACCCGATCATCGACTCGCCCATCCGGCACATCCTCGTGCGCCACGAACAGGGGGCGGGCCATATGGCCGAGGGATATGCCCACGTCACAGGCCAACCGGGCGTGGCCATGGTGACGAGCGGCCCGGCTGCGACCAACATCGTGACGCCGCTCTGCGACGCCTACATGGACTCCATTCCGATCGTGGTCATCACCGGCCAGGTGTCACGAAGCATGATCGGCACCGACGGGTTCCAGGAGTGCGACACCGTTGGCATCACCCGCTCGGTGACCAAGCACAACGACCTTGTCATGGATGCCCAGGACATTCCTCTGGCGGTCCGGGAGGCGTTTCACATCGCCAAGACGGGCCGTCCCGGGCCGGTTCTGGTCGACGTACCAAAGGACGTCCTTCAGGCGACCATGGACTGGTCATGGCCGAGCGAGGGCGACGTGGCCGCGTCGCTGCCGGGGTATCGTCCCACGACCAAGGGGCACGCCCGAATGATCAAGGAGGCGGCCAAGCTCATTGCGAGCAGCCGGCGACCGATCATCTACGCGGGCGGCGGCATCCTCAAGGCTCGAGCCGCCGACGCCCTGCGCGAGCTGGCCGAGCTGACGGGGATCAGCGTGGTCACGACGCTGATGGCGCGGGGCGCCTTTCCCGACGACCATCCGCTGTGCCTCGGCATGCCAGGGATGCACGGCAACTACACCGCTATCACCGCCATGCAGCATGCCGACCTGCTGATCGCGCTTGGCAGCCGCTTCGACGACCGGGTGACCGGACGGCCGTCCACCTTCGCTCCTGATGCCAAGATCATCCACGTCGACATCGATCCGGCCGAGCTCGGCAAGATCAGGCGGCCCGACGTGCCGATCGTTGGCGACTGCCGGCTCGTCATCGAGCAACTGGTCAAGGCGATCAAGGCGCAGGAGGGGGCCGGCCCGACGCACGGCGACCGGACTGGCGTGGACCGAAGCCCCTGGAGCGCCCAGCTATCGGCCTGGCAGGAGAAGTTCCCTCTGCACTATGACCAGCCGAACGAGGGCGACGCCCTGAAGCCGCAGTATGTGCTGGAAGTGCTGCGGGACTCGACGCCGGACGAGACCATCGTGGTGTCAGGCGTTGGTCAGCACCAGATGTGGGCGAGCCAGTACTGGCGGTTCAACTATCCCTACACCTTTGTCAACTCGGGGGGGCTCGGGACGATGGGCTTCTGCGTCCCGGCGGCCATCGGAGCCAAAGTTGGGCGGCCCGACCGGATGGTGTGGGCGGTGGATGGCGACGGGTGTTTCCAGATGACCGCCCAGGAACTGGTGACGGCCTCGAGCGAGCGGATCCCGATCAAGGTGGCCATCCTCAACAACGCCTATCTCGGCATGGTCCGGCAGTGGCAGGAGATGTTCTATCAAGAGCGGTACTCGGAGGTGTACCTGTCGCCCGACCTGCCGGACTATGTGAAATGGGCAGAAGCCATGGGTTGCGTCGCATTTCGGGTGGAGGCACCCGAAGAGGTCCAGCCCGCGATCGACAAGGCCAACGACATCGACGACCGGCCCGTCGTCATCGACTTCCGTACCGACGCCAGGGAGAAGGTGTTCCCGATGGTCCCGGCGGGCGCGTCGAACGACGACGTGGTCGTGCATCCCTCGCAGCAGCCGGGCGGCGAGAAGGTGGTGCAGTAATGCCCGCCCCCCAACCGGCGGTGCATCACACGGTGACCGTCCTCGTCGAGAACAAGGCCGGTGTCCTGGCGCGGGTGGCGGGGCTGTTCGCCCGCCGCGGGTTCAACATCTACTCGCTGGCGGTGGCGCCGACCGACGATGAACGGTTCAGCCGGATCACCATCGTGGTCGACGTCGAGCAGACGTCGGTCGAGCAAATCACCAAGCAACTGTTCAAGTTGATTCCCGTGGTGAAGATCACCGAGCTCGCTCCGTCCGAGTCGGTCGAGCGGGAGCTTCTCCTGGTCACGGTGCGGGCGGGAGGCGCGGACCGCAGCGCGGTCATCGAGCTGGTTCAGGTCTTCGAGGGCAAGATCATCGACGTCGGCCAGGACACGCTGACCGTCATGCTGGCCGGTACTCCTGCCAAACTCGACGACTTCGAGGATCTGATGAGACCCTTTGGGATTGCCGAGTTGCAGCGCACCGGCCGCGTGGCGTTGCCCAAGTTGGAGCGGCAGGCGCCCCGCCTCCGCAGCGTGAGAGGGAAGGTGAGCTGATCAATGGCCAACGTCTATTACGAGAGGGATGCTGACGCCGCGCTCATCGCCGGTCGGAAAGTGGCGATCATCGGCTACGGGTCGCAGGGCCACGCCCACGCACTGAACCTGCGGGATTCCGGCGTCGACGTGAGGGTCGGGCTCCGGGAGGGTTCCTCCTCGAGAGCCAAGGCGGTGGCGGCCGGCTTGACGGTGGCGCCCATTGACCGGGCCGCCGAAGAGGCCGACCTGGTCATGATGCTGGCGCCCGACACCGAGCAGCAGGGCATCTACCAATCCCTGATCGAACCGCACATGAACCCGGGCAATGCCCTCTTTTTCGCTCACGGCTTCAACATCCGCTTCGGCCTCATCAAGCCGCCCCAGGGGGTCGACGTCGCCATGGTCGCCCCCAAGGGGCCGGGCCATCTGCTGCGGCGGACGTTCGAGGGCGGCGGCGGGGTTCCGTCCCTCATCGCGGTGGCACAGAACGCCTCGGGTAAGGCGAAGGAACTGGCCCTGTCGTACGCCAACGCCCTCGGGGCGACGAGGGCCGGGGTCCTGGAGACGACCTTTGAGGAGGAGACCGAAACCGACCTCTTCGGCGAACAGGTGGTCCTCTGCGGCGGCCTGACCTCGCTGATCATGTCCGGCTACGAGACCCTGGTCGAGGCCGGGTACCAGCCGGAATCGGCGTACTTCGAATGCCTGCACGAGGTCAAGCTGATCGTCGACCTGATCTACGAGCACGGCATTTCGGGAATGCGGTTCTCGATCTCCGATACGGCTGAATACGGCGACCTCACCCGCGGACCGCGGGTCATCAACGAAGGCGTTCGGGCCGAGATGAAGAAGATCCTGGGAGACATCCGCAGTGGCGCCTTCGCGGAGGAATGGATCGAGGAGAACCGGGCCGGCCGTCCCAACTTCAACCGGCTGCGGGAGCAGGGCCGGCAGCATCCGATCGAAAAGGTCGGCCAGGAGCTGCGGGCCATGATGCCCTTCATCAGCGCCGGCTCGCAAAATCCCCAGGAAGTGAGCGGGGGTTAGGCCCTCCCGACCTAGGGGTAGCCATTGGCCTGGCGCCCGGCGCCATCGGCAGCGGGGTTTGAACCGTCCGGCACGGGGGTAGGAAGCGAACGGCCCGAACAGGTGGCCTTTTCGACGGAGCCGAGCGGCGATGAACTGCACTCGGCGGAGCCTGACACTCGTGGGCGTAGTTCTTAGCTGGTGAGTTTCTCGGGCCTCCGATGGCGATCGGTCTGCCCCCCGATCACCTCGGGTGGAAGCCTGCCTCGCCCATCCTAGGGGGGGTTTATGGATGGGCGAGGCCAGGCGCTAGGACCGGGCGAATATTCGCCGCCGCCGGCGCCGCCGCCTCACTCGCCAGCGCCACACCACCACGAAGGCCACAAGAACGAGCGCTGCCCCCGCCCACGGCCACCACTTCGAGGGGATGGACGCCGAGGAGGCCCGGGCCGGTAATAGCCGGGCGTGGGTGGGCAGGGCCGCGACCGCAGGAGCGGTCGATGTAGTTGAGGGTGGCAGCGTCGTCGGCGCCGTCGCCGGCCCCAGATGAACCACGGGCAATCGATCGGCCACCGGCTCGGTCTCGACGGGCGTGAAGAACCCCTTGTCCAGCAGGTCCTCGGCCGTCTGGGTGGGGTTGTTGCCGTGCAGGACCACCGCCATCATGGTGCGGCCGCCAAGGCGGGCCGCCGCGATCAGGCAATACCCGGCCCGGTGGGTGTAGCCGGTCTTCACTCCGATGGCGCCCGGATAGGTCGTGAGGAAGTACCGGTTGTGGCTGGTCAGCCGGTGGTGGATTCCGTCCGGCCCGTCGAAGTAGAAGACGGGGGTCGCGGCGATGCCGGCCAGCACGGGCTGGGCGAGTAGCGCTCGCGCCGCGATGGCCAGGTCGCGTGCGCTGACCAGGTTGCCGCCCTCGACCCCGTCAGGACCGTCGAGGCCGGCAGGGTCGTTCAGCACGGGGTTATCGGCCATCCCGAGATCGGCCGCGGTGAGGGCAAACATGTGCTGGAAGCCCTCGACCGAGCCGCCCGCCTTCTCGGCCAGCGCGACCGCGGCGTCGTTGGCCGACGACAGCAGCAGGGCGTGGATCATCTGATCGAACGTCCAGATCGTGAACGGCTTCATGCCCAGCTTGTCCGCCGGCATGAACGCCGCCCGGGGGCTGATCGGCACCTGGGCGTCGGCCGGGAGGTTCTCGATCGCGGCCAGGGCGGTGATGACCTTGGTCAGGCTGGCCGGAGGTAGAGGAGTCCGATCGTTGGTGGCGGCCAGGACGTTGCCGGTATCGACGTCGACGAGCACCGAAGCCTGGGCCGCCGGGGGAGCGGTCGGGGGTGGCGCCGGCGGCGGCGCCGCCCTCGGCGCCTGGGCCGACGCGGGCGCGGCCGCGACGAAAGAGGCGAAAAACACCCCGAGCAGAGCCTGAACCACCGTGCGGGAGACCCGGATTCCTTGACCCTATAGCGTCGGGCACGATGCATCAGGAACCGGGCGATCACCAACGCCAGGTCCTGTCCGACCTGCGATCCGCCCGCCGGCGCCGGCGAATCGCCGATTTCGACCCGTTCGAGGCTCTGTACCGCGCCTATTTGACCGGGATCCTGCTGGCGGTGGCAGTGCTCGTCCTCTCGGCCCTCACCGGTGACGGCAAGGTGTCCTCGGCCGAGGCGAGCCGGGTGGCCCATCACGGTGGTCCCTTCGTCGGCCTCGTCGTGGCTCTTGCCTTCGCGGTCGGCCTCCGGTCGGGAGGCCGGGGCGGGCCGCTCGTCGTGGAGGCGGCTGACGTTCGCCATGTGTTGCTCGCGCCCGTGGACCGTTCTGTCGCCCTTCGGGGGCCCGCCCTGCGGCAGTTGCGCTTCGCCTGCCTCGCCGGCACAGGTGCGGGCGCCGTCGCCGGACTGCTGGCGTTCCGCCGGCTTCCGGGAGCGCCCGCCGGGTGGGTCGCAGCGGGTGCCGTGGTGGGGGAACTGACGGTGGCAGGGGCCTACGGGCTCGCCATGCTCATGTCAGGTCCCCGGCTCGGCCGCTGGATCGCGGGTGGCCTGGCAATGGCGGTCCTTTTGTGGTCGGGCCTCGACGTGGCCCTGGGCACGACCACCTCGCCGGCCAGCCTCCTCGGACAACTGGCCCTCTGGCCGCTCGTCATCCACCCGCTCGACGTCACCGGTGCGGGCGTCGCGCTGGTGGCGCTGGCCGGCGGGCTGGCGGTGGTCGGAGGCTTGTCGCTGGAGGCATCGGAACGCCGGGCCGGCCTGGTCGGCCAGATGCGGTTCGCGGCCACCCTGCAGGACGTGCGGACGGTGATCGTTCTCCGCCGGCAGCTGGCCCAGGAGCTTCCCCGCCAACGCCCGTGGGTCCGGCTCCCCCGGGCCATCCCGAAGGGGTGGCTCGGGCCGAGCCGTGAACCCAACCGGGCGACCCCGCCCGAGGCGACCCCGTCCGAGACGCCCCCGCCCGAGGCGGCCCCGCACCGCCGCTTTCCCGTCTGGCGCAGGGGCTGGCACGGCATTCTGCGCTGGCCGGGACTGCGGTGGGCCCGGGTCGCGGTGCTGGGGGCGGTCGCCGGCGCCTCCCTGTACGGCGTCTGGCGGGGCACCACCCCGCTGATCGTCGTGGCCGGCGTGGCCCTCTACATCGCCGGTCTCGACGCGGTCGAACCTCTCGCCCAGGAGATCGACCACCCCGACCGAAGGGAGGAGTTCGACCTCCCGGCCGGCCGGCTCCACCTGCGCCAGCTGGAGGCCCCGGCCGCGGTCATGGTGGTAGTCGGAGCGGTGGGGCTGTTGACTGCGGCCGCGATAACCGGCGGCGCCACGATCACCTGGCAGGTCGGCGCCATCATGCTGGTGCCGGCCGCGCTCAGCAGCCTGGGCGCGGCCGCGGTGAGCGTGATCAAGGGCCCGCCTCCGCCGTTCAGTCCCCAGCAGTCGCTCGTGCCCGAAGCGGCGGGAGCGCGGGCCATGGGCCGGTTGTTGTGGCCGCCCATCATCAGCATTCTCGGCGTCCTGCCCGTCGTGGCAGGGCGGCAGGCCGCCCGTCACGGTCACCCGGTCGGGGCCGCGACCGCCGCGGCCGAGCAGCTGGTCGTCCTCCTCATCGCTGGTCTGGCGGCGTGGGTCCGCTGGCAAGAGGAGGCCCACCGCTGGTTCGATCAGCAGATGGAAGCGGCCAGGCATGGCACGACCCGGGGATAGCCGCGTGCCCGCGCCCCAGCAGCCGGCCATCGTGGCCATCGAGGCCAGCGGACTCACCAAGACGTACGGCGATCTGGTTGCCCTGGAGCCGCTCGACCTGGTCATCCCCGACGGCCAGCGGGTGGTGCTGGTTGGCCACAACGGCTCGGGGAAGACCACCTTCTTGCGCATGGCCGCCGGGTTGCTGGAGCCGTCGGACGGCGAGGTCACCATCATCGGCGCGCCCGCGGGATCCCTCGACGCCCGGGCGGCGGTGTCCTACCTGCCCGACAACCCGGTGCTGTATGACGATCTTTCCCTGCTCGAACACATCGAGTACGTCTGCCGGCTCCACGAGGCCGAGGACTGGCAGGAACGTGCGGTCGCGCTCCTCGCCGAACTGGGCCTCAACGAGCGGGCCGACGACCTGCCGTCGCGCTTCAGCCGTGGCATGCGACAGAAGACGGCCATTCTGCTCGGCCTGATCCGGCCCTTTTCGGTGTTGTTGGTGGACGAGCCGTTCGTCGGCCTGGACCCGCCCGGTCGTTCCGCCTTCCTCGACCTCCTGGACGAGGCCAGCCGGGCGGGAGCCACGGTCGTGGTGGCGACCCATCAGCTCGACTTCGTCAGCCGGGCCGACCGCTGCGTCGCCCTTCGTGACGGGGCCGTCGTGTACGACGGCCCGCCGGGGCAGGTGGACGTGGCTACGCTCGCCGGCTGACCGCGGCGCTCACACGAGGCGCTCAGGCCAGGCGCTCGGCCACGTGGTCGATGCGGTGGGTCAAGGCCTCCACGTCGTCGGGGTCGACGGCGGGAAACATGCCGATGCGGAGTTGATTGCGACCGAGCTTGCGGTAGGACTCGGTGTCGACGATGCCATTGGCCCGCAGGACCTGGCTGACGGTCGCCGCCTCGATGGCGTCGTCCAGGTCGATAGTGCCCACGACCGGGCTGCGCTCATCCGGCTTGGCGACGAATGGACGGGCATAGCTG
>JBPYFF010000377.1:0-8868 GCA_051984455.1 Acidimicrobiales bacterium
ACCGGTTACGCCGTGTATGCAGAGGAAGTGGAAGGCGAGACGGCCGAGCCGGTCCGACCTGCTGATCCCTTCGCCGACCCGCTTGCCTGACGACTAGCGGCGGTAGAGCACGAGGGCGTGTGTCCCTCCCGGCTCGCCCGGCGCCTGGACGACCAGGAAGGCAACGGGCTCGGTCGTGGTGCGCTCGACGACCAGCGTGGTCGACCCGAGTTGGTCGTTTGGATAGACGAGGACCTGGGTGTGTAATCCGCCGGAGGCGTCGGTCGTTGGCTGGAAGGTCCCGATGCCTGGTTTCCACGCCCGTCGCGCACCGATTTCACCAAAGGGCAGACAGGTTTGTCCTGGTGATCGGCTGGGATTCGGAGTGTCGACTGAGCCTGTTCCAAGGTTGGGAACTGATCATGACCTGAGATGAGCGACGGGGATGACACGGAGGTTCACGACGAATGAGTGGCACCCTTCCCTGGTACATCGCACGAGCCTCGGGCCTCGTCGCCTGGGCCTTGCTGGCAGGATCGATTGTCTGGGGCCTTCTCATGACCTCCAAGCTGGTGCGCCGCCGGGTGAAAAACGCCTGGTTGCTCGACCTTCACCGGTGGCTTGGTGGTCTCGCCCTGATCTTCACCGGCGTCCACATCCTGTCCATCATGAGCGACAGCTACGTCCATTTCGGCCTGGCATCGGTGCTGGTTCCGCTCGCCTCTCACTGGCATCCGGTAGCGGTGGCCTGGGGGGTGGCCTCGCTCTACCTTCTGGCCGCGGTCGAGCTGACGTCGCTCGCCCGTCGGCACATGAGCTACCGCCTGTGGAGACGGACCCACTTCCTCAGCTTCCCGCTGTTCGTCATGAGCACGCTCCACGGGGTGGCGGCCGGGACTGACAGCGCCCGGCCGATGGCCATCATCGCAGTGAGCCTGAGCGCGGCCGCAGTCACGTTTCTGACTGCGGTCCGGGTGATGGACCAGGTTCAGGGTCCGCCGGCTCGGCCCGCCGTCCCCGCAGGCGGCAGGGCGCCAGCCACCGGAGCCGGCGGAGCACCCGGGCAGGCGGCCAGCCACGTGCACGCCTAGCGTCTCTGGTCAGATGCGTTGGAGCGAGCAATGACCAGGGCCGGGGAGCAACCCAAAGTACTGGTTGTGGACGACGAGGAGCACATCACCGAGCTGGTCGCCCTCGGACTCGGCTACAACGGGTTTGACGTCCAGCGAGGGTCGTCCGGCCGGGCCGCATTGGAAGCGGTCGCCGCAAGAAAGCCCGACCTCATCGTCCTCGACGTGATGCTGCCTGACCTCGACGGCTTCGAGGTGGCTCGCCGGCTCCGTCAGAGCGAGGGGGCGGGAACGCGGGTCCCCGTCATATTCCTTACCGCCCGCGACACGTCCGCCGAGAAAGTCCAGGGTCTGCGACTGGGCAGCGACGACTACGTGACCAAGCCGTTCAGCATCGAGGAGCTGATCGAGCGGGTCAAGGCGGTGCTGCGCCGGTCGCGCGGGCCAGAGGCGGGGAGGCGGCGGCTTGCCTACGCTGACCTCGAGCTGGACGAGGAGACGAGGGACGTGTGGCGAGGCGGGCGTCTGATCGAACTCACCCCGACCGAGTTCAGGCTGCTGCACTACCTCCTGGCCAACGCTCGTCGGGTCCTGACACGGGATCAGATCCTGGAGCATGTGTGGGACTACACGTTTGCCGGCAACGCCAGCGTGCTGGAGACCTACATCAGCTACCTGCGCCACAAGATCGATGAGACCGAGCCGCCGCTCATCCACACCGTCCGCGGAGTCGGCTACAGCCTCCGGCTGCCACCCGAGCAATGAACCACGCGGGCTTAGCTGTGAGCGAAGTTGAGCAAGAACTCGAGCGTTCCGTGGTCCTCGGCCGTGACCGGGCCGAAGCTGGGGTTCGGGATATTCCAGTTAGCGAAGATGACAGGGATCGAGCCGCTGACCTCAATGGTGGAACCGCTGCGACGCGCCTGGACCTGAAACACGACTGCTCTGGTGGTGCCGTGCATTGTCAGGTTACCCGCTGCCTGCTCCGTCACCGTCGCGCCGTCAGCCGGGATGGTGCCAAGTTGCACCGGCCGGCTCAGAGTGAACGTCGCGGTCGGATAGGTCGACGTATCCATGATCCGGCCGTGGAACTGGTTGTCGCGTTGACTGCGATCGCTCTTCACGGTCGTCATATCAACGGTGAAATCGCCGGCAACCACGTTGGCCCCGTCTATGGTGATCGTCCCGGTCACGGAATTGGTGCGTCCCACGGCGGTGTTGTTCTGCCCGAAGAGCACCTCGGTCACGCGGTATCCAGCCTGAGAACCGCTGGTGACTTTCCACGTGCCGTCAACCGAGCTTGACCCGTCCGCCGCTGACGGGGAAGAGGTGTCTGCGCCTCCTGTTCCCGTGCTTGCCGTCGGCTGGTTGCGGATACTGAGTGGTGCGGGGGCTTTTCCTTCGATGAAGTGGATGTAGATAAACGGCCCGCCGACCGTTAGCGCCGCAAGAGCGGCAACGATCCCAATAGCCCATCGACCCCAATGACGCTTCCTGCCGACGGGTTGTGACACGGGTGGGCATCCTTTCAGTTCCAGGCGGGACGGTGGCGTCGCGCAGTGTCATCCCGGCGACCGTCTACCAGTCAGCGACCCTGATGGTCTGGTAGACGATTATCCCCGCTCAACCTTGGAGCAACCTGGGATTCTCACCAGGATTGCCTCCGACAACATACGACCACACGGTTCGCGGCAGGGCCGGTAGCGTGTTTTCCATCATCGACGTCCTGATCGTCTGCACGGCCAATCGGTGCCGTTCTCCCATGGCGGAGGTGCTGTTGCGTCGTCGCCTCGAGGAACGCGGCGTCCCGGCACACATCGGTTCTGCCGGGTTCATGGAGGCGGGCCTGCCCGCCACCGACGACGCGGTGGCGACCATGGCGGACGATGGTTATGACCTCAGTGGCCATCGCAGCCGAATTGTGACAGCTGACATGGTGAGCGGGGCTGACCTGGTCGTGACCATGGGCCGTGAGCACGCCATCGAGGTGGGCGTGATGGTCCCGGATGCCTGGTCGAAGCTCTTCCCGCTCAAAGATCTTGTGCGGCGAGCCGAGTCGATCGTCTGGCGCCGGCAGGGCCGGCCGTTTTCTGCCTGGCTGGATGAGGTGGGCAAAGGCCGAACCCGAGCCGAGCTGATCACCGCGAACCGAGAGGATGACATCGCCGACCCTGTGGGCCTGCCACGACAGGACTACGACCGGACCAAGCGTCTGCTCGACGAGCTGCTGACCAGGCTTGCCGTCGTTCTCAGCTAGCCGGCGCCGCGCTGGCCAAGATCCCGGCCGGTCGACGCTGGCGCCGTCGTGCTCTTCACCGGCCGACCCGCGCGTTCTCGGAAGAGTTACCCACACTTTCTATGCCTGTCGGCCTTCCCAGAACGCGGTATAGAGGTGGAGAGCCCGTGGCGGTTGTTCTTGCGCGATTGGCGGGAAGACCGGCCACCGCAGGTGACTCATCAACCTGCTGCCAGGTGTTCTCGCCACAGGATTTGGCGCCAGGGGGACGAGTCTCCCGCGGATGCCGGCGGAGCGTCGTCAGGCGCCGTCGGCGGTCACGACCTCGGGCCGAGGCCACCGCCGCCAGGCCGAACAGAACCATGCCGACGAGCTGGATGGTAAGGGAGAGCCCGGCATAAGGAGCGTCCAGCCCGTCGTGGAAGTTGAACAGGCCGACGGTGGCGCTCACCAGCAGACCGACAGAAGTGGCTGCCAGGTACGCCGCTCCCGCCACGGCGGTGACGCCCCGCCGGATCGCGACCGCGGCTGCTGCGACGGCCAGGCCGATCGTGCTTTGCGCCAGGAATAGCGGGCCGATCGTGGGAATGTGCCGGTACCCGTGGAGCCACAGGTGCAGGTGGATCGCCGCCGACCAGGCGGCCAGCGCCGCGCCCCCGAACGTGGCGGCGTCGACGAGACGGCGGGTGTATCGATGGGTGCGGCGCGGTGCCGACAACAGCGCGGTCACTTGGCACCATCGCCGTCGTTCGGACCACCGGCATTGTCGGCGTCGCCGTCGCTGGGGCGAGGCGCGGTGATCGGTCGAGGCGTCATGACCGGTCGAGGGATGGTCATCGCCGGGGCGGGGACGGTGGTCACCACCGGGGGCGGGACCATCCGGGGGACCGTATGAACGGCCCGGGGGACCACTGCCGGCGGCACCGTTGTCGACGGTGGAGGCGGGGGTGCGGGGAGCGTCGTTGTCGGCTGAGTTGCCGGCGGTGATGGCGGTGCTGTGATGGTCGTCGGTGTGGCCGGCGCGGGCTTGGCCGTCCTGGTGCCTGCCGTGCCGCAGGCCGTGAGCGCGGCGCCGAGCGCGACTCCGACGATGACGACCGAGCTCAGGCTGCGTACCCTCATGGCGGCTGCTTTCTCCTTGTTGGGATTTGCAGTGGGTACGGGGCGGGGGTGTCGCACGGATTCATCGCGGCGGCGACGACCAGCGCAACATCGCCGACGGCGGGCGCCCGAGGAGCGGAACGTTGTGGAGCATCCAGTGCCGCCGCAGCAGCAGGCGGAGCTCAGTGTCGATCTGACCCAGCCTCTATCGACGCGATAGGCGCAGCACGGCCTCGACGGCGAAGTGTGAGCGACCGCCACCACCGTGCAGGACGACACGCACGACCGAATGGGCGGCGCGGACAACCCAGCGATGATGAGCCGCCACATCGTCACTTTGAACAAAACCCTGCCGGTGGCCAATCCCGATCACCCGCCGTAGGCGTACATCCGGCGGAGTTGGACTTGCCCATCCTCGTGGAGGAGGGGAGGAAACATGCAGGCTGTTCGAACTAGCTGTGCCCGCCGCCCTGGCTGCGACGAGCGCGCGCTCGCGGTTTCGCAATACGGCGTCACGGTCTGCAGGTCACATCGCACGGACCCCCCCGGGCCAGAGTGGGCGCGGCCACGGATCGCCGATAGTCACGGCGGTCGGCGGCCGCGCTCCTCGGCTCTCGCCCGTTCCACCACCTGCCACTCGCGCTCGCCGAGCCCGTCTGTGCAGTCAGACCACAGGGCGGCCGAGCGCCAGTGGCATTGGCCCATATCGGCGGGGCCAGCTCATTGAGCCAGCGGCTTGGTCAGGTCGTACAGGGCTACTCCGCCAACCGTCCTGGACGTGAAATGACTCTCGACCCACGAAGTGATCTGGCTGGATGAGGAGGAAATGGCGCCGGAGCCCCGCCCGCCGGCTAGCCCCCCGCCACCTGCGGCGATGAAGTAGTGGATCTTGCCCTCCTGCACGTAACGCTCAAACTGGGCAAGCGTCGGTGCCGGGTCGGTCCCGTTGAAACCACCGATCGCCATCACCGGCTTCGAGGTGGCCAGCTGGTACCCCGACGCTTGGTTCGAGCCAACGGCCGCCGCGACCCAGGTGTACCGACTGCTGTTCTGTTTCAGCGTGGCGGTCAGGGCTGGGCTCGACTGGCTGCCGTTGAGAAGACCCCCCGCCGGCCCCCTGCTACCGCCGGGAAACGCCGGGAACTGCCCCGCCGCCAGTCCGCCAGGAGGGGCGCCATTCGCCCCGCCAAAGCCACCGCCGGCAAACGGCCCGCCGCCACCGCCACCAGGCCCAACGGCCCCGAAGCGGACAGCTCCTGGCCCGCCTGGGCCGAGGCCACCGGCGGTGGCGGGTCCCGCCGAGGGAATGGCGCCGTCGTGGACGGTGGCCGCAGTGTTGAGGCTGTAGGCCGCCGGGGCGGCGAGAGCGATGATGGCCGCCATCAACGGAACCGCTGCGCCCACCCGGGCCAGGCGTCCCGGCCAGTCGGTCCGCACCGCAATGACGCCGGCCAGGGTCAGTCCCCCGACCAGCACGACGACCCGCAGCCAGGGAAGCCAGGTGGGGCTGCGCTCGAGCAGGAGGTAGCCCCAAACAGCGGTGGCAGCCAGCGCGCCGGCCAGGAACGCGCGGGCGACCGGGTTGTTCCGGTGACGCCACATCAACGAGCCGCCGATCGCGACCAGCGCGCCAATGGCCGGGGCGAGGGCGACGGTGTAGTAGGGGTGAATGATGCCCTGACCGAGGCTGAACACCGCGCCGGTGACGAGCAGCCACCCGCCCCAGAGCACCAGTGCCGATCGTGTCCGGTCGGTGCGAGCCGTTCGCCAGGTCAATGCCAGACCGCCGGCGAGCAGGATGAGGGCGGCCGGTAGCAGCCACGACGCCTGGCCGCCGAAGCTGGCGTTGAACATCCGTAGCCAGCCGGTAGGGCCCCAGCGGCCAGTCGCCTGCGCGGCACCCCCGACACTGCCGCTTTCGTTGCCGGTGAGCCTCCCGAACCCGTTGTAGCCAAAGATGAGGTTCCAGAGGCTGTTGTTCTGGGAACCGCCGATGTAGGGCCGGTCGGACGCGGGCACCATCTGGACGATGACGACCCACCACAAGCTCGAGACCAGCAAAGCCCCCGTGGCCGCGAGGAGTTGTCCAAGCCGGCGCCGTAACGGTGTTGGCGCCGCGATCAGATAGGCGAGAGCGAAGGCGGGGACCACCAGGAAGGCCTGGAGCATCTTGGTCAGAAATCCAGACCCAACCAGGGACGCGGCCAGGACCAGCCAGCGGGTGCGGCCGGACTCGAGGGCACGGACCATTGCGTAGGCGGCCGCGGTCAAGAGAAGGACGAGCAGGGCATCGGGATTGTTGAACCGGAACATCAGGACCGACACCGGTGTCAACGCCAGGATGGCGCCGGCCAGCAGCCCGGCCCGGGCTCCGAACCAGCGCCGGACGGTTGCGTAAAGGATCCCCACCGCGGCGACACCTTCGAGGGCCTGGGGGACGAGGATGCTCCAGGAGTTGACCCCGAAGATGCGGGCCGACAACTCCATCACCCAGAGGGCGGCGGGTGGTTTGTCGGTGGTGATGAAGGAGGAGGCATCGGAGGAGCCGAAGAAGAACGCCTTCCAGCTCCTGGTTCCTGCCTGTACGGCCGCCGAGTAGAAGCTGTTCGCCCAACCTGACGCGCCAAGCCCCCACAGGTAGAGGACCGCAGTCGAGGCGAGCAGGGCGATGAAGGCAGGGCGTGCCCAGCGGGGATCCCTGTTGCCGGCGGTCGCGGCCCCGGACGGCGCGGCCGGGACCGCTGGCGCAGCCGGGACGGCGGGCGCGCCAGCAACGGTGGCTGTTCCCGGCGATGTCAGCGTTGTCGTCATGGCACGAAGACCTCCGGTTGAGTTGCGATCCCGGTGAACTCCATGAGGCCGGGAGTCGACTGGATCGCTCCACGGTCGTCGACGACCAGAGCCTGGGCGCCGGTGCCACCGACGATGTCGAGGGGATGACCGGCGCCGGCGAGGAGCACGGCCTTGGCGAGCACCTCCGCCACCCATGCGTCGCCGGCGACAACCGTGGCGAGGGTGAGGTCGGTATCGGACGGCAGGCCGGTCTGCGGATCGATGATGTGGTGCCTGGGCTCTCCGTTCCGTTCCCACCGACGGCGGAGCGTGGTCGAGGTCGCGACCGCACCGCCGGCAAGGCCCAGGACTGCGATGGGGAGGGGAGACCACGGATGCTCGACCGCGATCGTCCACCCTCCGCCTTCAGGGCCGGTGCCGGTGACGCGCACGTCCCCACCCAGATTGACGCACGCGCCATCAACGCCTGCCGCGATGAGCTCTGCGCACACCAGATCGGCGGCCAGACCCTTGCCGATTCCCCCGGGGTCAAAGCCGGTTCCGGCCGGCAGCCGCACGCTGTTTCCCTGGATGGCGATTTCGGCCGAGCCGGCGCCGAGCAGGCTGCCTACTCCATTCCGGTGCGATGGCGCCTGGACGAGTTGATCGAAGGGCCGGTCGTAGCCGGCGCGAAGCAGTGCGCCCAGTACCGTTGGATCAAAGGCGCCGCCTGACAGGCGCCATGCCTCCATGGCGCGCCGGATGAGGGTCACCGTGTCGCTCGAGACAGGAACGAAGGTTCCCGCCTTGCGGTTGAGCTCGCTGACCTCGCTGTCGTCGAGGAACCGGCTCCATCGCTGCTCGAGTTCGCTGATTCGCTCCACCGCCCGGTCGATGAGGCCCGGCCCGCCGCCGACGACGATCACATGGGCATCACTGCCCATGGCGCGAAAGAGGCGGTCAACTGCCATGGCTCGACGTGTTGGCTGAGGAGGATGGGCTGGATGCGGTCGCAGACGATGACAGCGGCGAGCTGGCAACCGACGACGAGGAGGATGAGGACGACGACGAAGAAGACGAGGATGAAGAGGCGGGCGTCGTCGTAGATGGCGTTGTCGTCGATGACCTCGACCCCGCCGGCGTTGCCGCAGACGCGGCAGAGGTCGCTGATGTCGTGGCCGTCCGGCTGGACGCATGGGCGGTTGCGCCCAGGTAGCCGGTGAGCCCCGCCACACCTACCACGCTCATCGCCCCGGTGATGATCCTGGCTCGCCTGGCCGGGTGAGGCCGCTTACGTTTCCTGGTAGGGGAAACCGGAGTTGGGATGTCACTCATGACACCCATCGTCAAGGTGGTCCCTCAGGCCAGGCTTGGAGCCCCCTCAGTTCCGGCCGAGACTTCCCGATCCATCAGCGGCGTCAGCGTCGGCGGCCGAGTGGATCGGCAGCTCGAGGGTGAACACGGCTCCGCCGCCGGGCGCGTTGCCGGCGGTCGCCTGGCCTCCGTGCTCGGCCGCAATGCTGGAGACGATCGCCAAACCGAGCCCTGCGCCGATGCCCACCCGCGACCTGTCCGCCTGCCAAAAGCGATCAAACGCGTGGGTGAGAGCCTCGTCGTCCAGCCCGGCCCCGTGGTCGCGGATCGACACGACCGCGCTCCCGTTGGAAAGCCGGGCACTGACGTCTATGGGTGTGCCGGGTGGCGTGTGAC
>JBPYFF010000378.1:0-4089 GCA_051984455.1 Acidimicrobiales bacterium
CCGCAGTTGCCAGGATGAACCGGGGCTCGGCGACGGACAGCACCTCCGACCGCTCAGGTGCTGAGAGGCGAGGGTTGACGCCGGCGGTGATGGCGCCGACCTTGGCCGCGGCCACATAGGCGACGGCGTATTCCGGAATCGCGGGCAGCACGAAAGCAACGACATCGCCCTCGCGTACTCCCCGGGCGCGGAGGCCGGCCGCAGCCTCATCCGACAGGCGATCGACGTCTCGATAGGTGAGCGACCACCCTTCTGTTGCCACGTATTGCGGCGTATCGCCGAAACGTCGTGCCGCTTCGAGTGTCAGCTCGCCCAGCATGGCCACCTCGTCTCGATTCCGCTTGACCCGGGTCTGACGCTGGCGTCATTGTTCCAGGCATGACCCATTCCCGTCGCGAGGTGCCGGACCTTCTACGGTTTCCGGTATGAGCCCAGACGGGGAGCGGACGCCCGCCCGGCGGCGGACGCCGAGGAAGATGGCTGCGTCGACCAATCGAGGCGGCGCTCCCGCGCAGGAACGGAAGTTGCGGAGCCAGGGCCGGGAGACCCTTCGCAAGCTCCTTGAAGCAGGCATGGTCGTGTTCGACCGGCGGGGCTATCACGCCGCCCGGGTCGACGACATCGTGAAAGTGGCAAAGACCTCGCACGGGACCTTCTATCTCTACTTCGCCAACAAAGAGGACCTCTTCTGGGCCCTCTTGTCCGACGTGTCGGAGGAAATGACCGCGCTTTCTGCATCGCTCGGCCCCATCGCTCCGGGCCGGAAGGGCTACGAGGAGCTACGCAACTGGCTGGACAAGTTCGTCGATCTCTACCTCCGCTACGCGCCCGTCATCCGGGCATGGACCGAGGCCGAACCCGACGCCAGCGAGATGGGCACCTTCGGCGCCGGCGTGCTAGCGCGCTTTGCCCGCCGTCTGAGTGACCGCATCGCCGAGGCCGATTCGGGGCCGGGTCTCGACCCCGACGTTGCCGCCCTGGCCATGGTGGCGATGATCGAACGCCTGAGTTACTACGTCCTTACCCGCAGCGTCGAGATCGATCGCGACCAGCTACTCGACACGTTGACCGCCATCCTGCACGTCGGCGTGTTCGCCGGGACGCGGGCCCGCCGCTCGGCCGCGGTGTAGCGGGCTCATTCTCGGAGTTGGCTATTGCGGTCCCGGCAGGGTGGCGAGGACGTTGCCCAGCTCTTCGACCGACCCCGATTGGGCGACCCGACCCTTGCTCAGCAGGACCGCGTGGTCGGCCAGGGAAAGCGCTCGCCCGACATGCTGTTCGACCACCAGCAACGACGTGCCCTCGTCCCGGATGGCCGCCAGGGTGCGGAACACTTCGTCCATGAGCAGCGGCGCCAGTCCCAGTGACAGCTCGTCGACGATGAGCAGCCGCGGCGGATTGACCAGGACGGCGGCCAGCGACAGCATCCGTTGTTCGCCGCCCGAGAGGGTGCCACCAGTCTGGCGGCGGCGTTCACCCAGGCGGGGAAATGCGCGGTAGGCCCGGTCCAGCGCCGCCACCACCCCGGCCCGTCCGAGCGACCGGCGGAACGGGAGGGTCAGGTTTTCCTCCACCGTGAGGGAGGCAAAGACCGAGCGCCCCTCTGGAGCGTGCGCCATACCGAGCTGAGCGAACTGATAGGCGCGACGGCCGGTGACATCCTCGCCCGCGAACCGGATGCGGCCGGACGTGACGGGCAGCAGCCCGCTGGCCACCCTGGCCACGGTGGACTTGCCGGCGCCGTTGGAGCCGAGCAGGGCGACGGCCGAGCCCTCCGGAACTGTCAAAGAGACACCGAACAGGGCCCGAAACGGGCCATAGGCGGCGTGGACGTCGATCAGTTCGAGCAGAGGCGGGCGGGCGCCGTCGCCAGCGGCGTCGCGACCGGAGTCGCTCATACCGTTTGCCCCAGGTAGGCCTCCCGCACGGCGGCGTCGGCCAGCACTTCGCTGGTCGTGCCACTGGCGATGAGCAGACCGAAATCCAGCACGTAGAGGCGGGTCGTGACTTGCTGAACCATTTCGAGGTCGTGCTCGACAAGGAGGACAGCCGTCCCGCGCTGGGCCGTGACCTGAGCCAGGATTTCGCCGAGCGCGGCGGTCTCGGTGCGGTCGAGGCCGGATGACGGCTCGTCCAGCATGAGCAGCTTCGGTTCGGTCGCGAGGGCACGGCCGAGCTCGACCAGGCGGCCATGCCCCAGGGTCAGCGCTTCGACTGGCAGGTCGGCAATGTGCGCGATGCCGAGGAGGTCGAGGATGGCGGCAACCTTCTCCCGCTCTTCGGGGGTGGGGCCGCCCTTGTTGAGGAGGTCGAGCACCAATCCTCCCGTTCCCCGCCGGGAGCGCTCCGCGGCCAGCAGGTGGTCGCGGGCCGTCATTTCGGTGAACAACTCCATCCGTTGAAACGTCCGGCCGATGCCCAGGCGAGCTCGACGGTAGATCGGCATGCCGTCGATGCAGTGGCCGTCGAACATGACTCTTCCGGAATCACAGCGCAGGATGCCGAGGAGGCAGTTGAACAACGTGGTCTTGCCGGCGCCGTTCGGGCCGACGAGGCCCACCACCTCGTTGGGCTCCACCGTCAGGCTCAACTCCCGGATCGCCATGATGCCGCCGAAGCGCTTCGAGACGTCTCTCGCTTCCAGCAACGGCACCGCTAGGACCGAGCTTCCTCGTGAGTCACCGCCGATGCCATCGTCGGTCCTCCTCCAGCCGGTTGACCGGTGCCCGGGAGGGCCACTGGCGGCACTCCCCGTCGGCGCGCACTTCGGGCCCGCCACCGCTCCCTCCAGCGGAGGATCTGCTCCATGCTGCGCCGCTTCTGCCACTCGACGATGCCTTCGGGGTGCTTGGCGTAGTTGATGGTCCCGAACCCGAACAGGGCGAAGTCGAGCACGGCCAGGTTGCCGAAGTGGCTCAGGATCTCGGGGATGGCGACGAAGCCGACGGATGCATTGATGGCCCCCTCGACGGTACGGGACCCCGTGGTCAGGACGAGAGCAACGAAGACCAGCGAGTACTGGTAGGTGAAGACCTGGGCATCGGCGTGATTGGTCGACGACGACAGCAGGGCGCCGCCGATGCCGGCGATGGCGGCGGAGAGCGCGAACACGGTGATCTTGGCCCGGGCCCGGTTGATGCCGATGCTGGCAGCGGCGACCTCGCTGCCGCGCATGGCCGCGAGGTACCGCCCGATGGTGCCTTTTCGCACCAGAATGACAACAAACGAGCAGATCACCAGGATGCAGAGACAGAGGAGGAAGAACGATCGGTTGGAACTGAAGTTGATGCCCGCCATGACGGGCCTGGGCACGTTGATGCCCTGAGCCCCCCCGCCTATCCACTTCAGGGGAAACAGGAAGTTGTCGGCCATGATGGCGAACGCGAGGGTGGCGAGGGCCAGGTAGAGCCCGCTGAGCCGCAGGGCCGGCAGAGCCACCAGCACCCCGATCCCCGCCGCGACCGCGCCCCCGGCCACCATGCCCATCAGGAAGGGCCAGCCCTGCTGATTCGCCAGCTGCCCGGCGGTAAAGGCACCAAACCCGGCAAAGGTCATCTGGCAGAGCGAGATCTGCCCCGACATGCCGGTGACGACCGTGATGGAAAGGAAAATGGTCGAGTAGATGAGCGCGTCCGTCACCAGCCCCAGGTAGTGAGCCGACAGCACGAACAGCGAGATGTAGAGGAAGGCCGCGATGAACAGGGGAAAGCCGATTTTGGTGAATCGCTCCAGGCTTGCGTCGCGAAGGGTGGCCGCGAGGGCCGGGGGTGGTGGATCGCATCCCGATAGCGGGTCAGTGACCGCTTTGCCCCGGCGAACTGCGGGCGACAGCAGCAGCACGGCCACGAGGACCAGGAAGGGAAACGATGGTCGGAGGCCGGTCGCGAAGACGCTGTTGAGGGGGAGGTAGCCGGCGAGTATTTGCTGGCCGACGCCGAGCACAAGCCCTCCGAGCAGGGTCAACGGCAGGCTGGACATGCCGCCGATGGCCGCGGCCGCAATCGCCGCGACGAGCACCACGTTGAAGTTGTCGACAGAGACGTTGCCGTAGAGGGGCGCCAGCATCACACCCGCCAGGGCGGCGACCAG
>JBPYFF010000379.1:0-2709 GCA_051984455.1 Acidimicrobiales bacterium
GATTCAAGTTTTCCACCTATGCCACGTGGTGGATTCGCCAGGCCATCACGCGGGGCATCGCTAACACCGGCCGGACCATCCGGCTGCCGGTGCATGCCGGCGACACCCTTTCCCGGCTGCAAAAGGCCAGGTCGCGTCTCGAGCTCAAGTTCGGACGGCCGCCGACGCAGGCCGAGCTGTCGTTCGAATGCGAGTTGCCAGAAGACAAGGTGCTCGAGGCGTTGCGATTCTCGCTGGAGCCACTGTCGTTGTCGGAGCCGCTCAGGGAGGACGGCGACGCCGAGCTGGGCGATGTGGTCGAGGACCGGTCGGCATCGTCGCCGTTCGAAACGGCCGCCTCCGCCCTCTTGCCGGACGAGATCAGCCGCTTACTGCATCCCCTGGACGATCGGGAGCGGGAGATCCTGCGGCTGCGTTTCGGCCTCGACCGGGGCGAGCCACGGACGCTCGAGGAGGTGGGCGAGTTCTTCCACCTGACTCGCGAGCGGATCCGCCAGATCGAGGCCCGGGCCATGTCCAAGCTCCGGCATCCGAGCAGCGACACGGGCGCACGCGATTTGCTGACCGTCTAGCCGTCCCGCGGTCTAGCGGTCGCGGCGGAGGTGGACGGGAATCGAACCCGCCGGACGGGGATCACCCGTCCCACCCGCTTTGAAGGCGGGGGAGCCCACCAGGTGCCCGGACACCTCCAGGTTGCTCTCCGTGACGGTAGTCTGTGCCGCTATGAAGAAGCTCCTCCTCGTAGTACTGCTGGTCGGCCTGACGGCTTTCGCAGTTCGAAAGCTCCGAGTCGGCTGATCACGGCCTGACCGAGCTCACGGGAACGCAGCCGCCAGACGACGACGGCGGCGCCACCGCCGAGGGCAAGGGAAAGGCCGATCACGGTCGTGGCCCGTCCAGGCCGGGCCGGCATGCGGTCCCGTAGGCGCACCGGGCGAACAAATTCCCGGATCTCCCACTCCCGTTCTCGGGCCGTCTTCTGCAGCGGGCGGTCGGGGTTGACCACCACCGGGTGGCCGACGGCCTCCAGCATGGGCAGGTCGGTGTAGGAGTCCGAGTAGGCGTAGGACCCCTGAAGCTCGATGCCCTGGCGCGCCGCCACCTCCCGGATGAGCTCGGCCTTGAACGGGCCATAGGCGTAAACGTCCATCTCCCCGGTGTAGCGGCCGTGCTCGTCGACGCGGGGACGGCTGGCCAGCGCCTCATCCACGCCCAGGAACCGGCCCAGCGGTTCCACAATCTCGACCGGGGAGGCAGAGATGATGTACACCCGCCGCCCCGCCGCCTTGTGCTCGTCGATCAGCTCGAGCGCCTCGGCAAAGGTGATCGGCTCGACCACCGCTTCCAGGGTCTCGGCCACGATCTGGCGGACCCGGCTCTGCTCCCAGCCCCGCGTCAGGGCGAGCACGGACTCGCGGATGCGAGCCAGTTTCTCCTCGCTAGCCCCGAGGTGCAGGTAGATGAGCTGGGCCCAGGCCCCTCTGGCCAGTGACCGCTTCGAGATCAGGCCCTCCCGGTAGAAGGGCCGGCCGAACGCCATCATCGACGCCTTGGCGATGACCGTCTTGTCCAGATCGAAGAAGGCCGCCTCCATGGACAATCGAGTGTACGGTCTGGCTCCATGAACGAAGAGGACGGAAGCGACGAATTACGCCGGAACTACCATCGCCATCTCGACGAAATCAACGGCAAGGTCGTGCAGCTGTTCGCGCTGGTCGGAGAGGGCTTAGCCGCTGCCACCGACGCCATTCTCGCCGGGGACCGGGAAATCGCCCGGGCCCTGGTTGAGCGCGACGACCTGATCGACTCGCTTTACCGGGACGTCGAGCGGCTGGTGAACAACGAGTTGGCGCGGCAGGCTCCGGTCGCGGCCGACCTGCGGTTCATGCTCTCCGTCCTGCGGATCGTGCCCGAACTGGAGCGCAGCCATGACCTGGTCGAGCACATTGCCCGGCGGGCCGTGCGGGGTCTCGGGGATGAGCTCACGCCCCGGACCCGTGGCCTGATCGAGCAGATGGGCGAGGTCGGCGTCGAGATGTGGCGCGCCGCGGCCGACGCCTGGTTCGAGCGCGACCCCGATGCCTATATCCGTATGAAGGATCGCGACGAAGAGATGGACGACCTTCACACCAACTTGATGTCCGAGCTGGCTTCGGGCAAGACCAGCCTGCCCCTTGCCCTCGACATGGCGCTGGTGGCCCGTTTCTACGAGCGGCTGGGTGATCACGCCGTCAACATCGCTCACCGGGTTCGTTACCTGGCGGGTTTCGACAACTGACCGGCCTTTCCCGGCGGGCCGTGCGCAGGCGGTAGCTTGTATCCCTATGGAGCTCGGCCTCGAGGTAGACGACAGCCACCCCCCGTACACCGTCCTCGCGGTCAAGGGTGAGGTGGACGTCTACACGGCGCCGCGGCTCCGGGAGAAGCTGGTCGAGCTGGTGAGCCAGGGAAAGCGCCAGATCATCGTGGACCTCGAGGGAGTGGAGTTCCTCGACTCCACCGGGCTTGGCGTCCTGGTCGGCGGGCTGAAGCGACTGCGGAGCCACGACGGTGACCTCGGTCTGGTCTGTACCCAGCACCGTATCCTCAAGGTGTTCGAGATCACCGGGCTGACCAAGGTGTTTGCCATCCACGACTCGATCGAGGCAGCCGTCGCGGTCTAGCAGAAGGCCGGAAGGGGCGCGGTCGACGATGGACATGATCCTCGAA
>JBPYFF010000380.1:0-4146 GCA_051984455.1 Acidimicrobiales bacterium
CTGCTCGGATTCTTGATGGTCTGGGCCTCATCGATCACGACCCGGGCCCACTCCACGTTGGCGAGCGCATCGACATCCCGCAGCGCCGTTCCGTAGGTCGTCAGGACCACGTCGGACTTCGCCGCGACGGCGGCCACCTCCTCCGGCTCGGCCCGAGAGGGCCCGTGGTGGGTCACGACCCGGAGGTCGGGCGTGAAACGAGCGGCCTCTGCTCCCCAGTTTCCCAGGACCGCGGGTGGCGTGATGACCAGGACGGGCCCGTTGTTGGCCGAGGCCCGAAGGTGGGCGAGAACCGTTGGCGTCTTGCCAAGTCCCATGTCGAGCGCGAGGCAGCCACCGAGACCGGCGGCGTCGAGGAACCGGAGCCAACCCAGCGCCTGGGCCTGGTACTCCCGGAGCTTTCCGACGAAACCGTCCGGCTCGGTCTGGGGGAGCGGTGGCTCGGCGGTGGCCCGCAGCAGGTCGGCCGCCCAGCCGGTGCCGTCCACCATGACGTGGCCGGAGAGCACGTCACCTTCGAGCCCGAGGGCTTGACGCAGCACCGCCCCGCCCGTGAGCTCGCGGCTGACGGCCCGCTCGGCCAGGGCAGCGGCCGCCTCCTCCAGGTCGGCGTGGGCCAGCTCCACCCACCGGCCCCGGGACTGGACCAGCGGCCGAGCCTCCGACGCCAACCGGGCGATGTCGGCCGCGTCGAGTTCGACGTCGTCGAAGACCACCGACCAGTGAACCTGGCAAAGCTGCTGGGCGCCGACCGCGGTCTCTTTCCCCATCGCCTCCGCAAAGAGGCGGAGGGCCGGACCGGGCCGGCGGCGGGAGAGCGGCGGCAGCCGGACCTCGAACCCGGCGGCCGCCAGGACCGGTCCGGTCTCGGTCATCAGTGTCCACGCCTCGTCAGTGGACAGGGCGACCTCGCCCCGACGGTGACCACCGGGGCGGCTCAACACCGGGCAGAGGCGCTCGAGGCGGGCCAGATGAGCGTCGACCGCCCACCGTTTGTTTCGGGGTGCCGTCACCAGGGCAACCTCGACCGGCACTGCACCCCGCTCCACCCCGGTCGCGTGCACCGACAGCTTCCAGACGTCCTCGCGATCGGGGGGCTCGAGCTGTACTCGCAGCTCCACGCCGCTGTCGAAGGTCACCGGTCGGGTCCAGCGGTCGATACGGCCGGCCAGCTCCTCGCCGAGGGTGGTGGCCGCCTCGAAACGAGAACCGTCAAGGCCTGACAGGACGGCCTCGGATAACTCCAGCGGGCTGCGGGCAACCGGGGACGTCGCCGGCAATACCAGTCGGGCCGCGCCCTCCCGGCAGATGGCGTCGACCATGCCGGCCAGCACGGCCCGTGCCATTCCCTCGGCCGGCTCGCTGCTCGCGGTGGCGGCGACGGAGCTGGGCATCCGCGCCGCCAGGCCGGCCAGCCGCTCCGGATCGACCAGGGCGGGGAGCCAGCGGATGGAGAAGGGCGAGCTCGGACCCGTCTCCCTTGACCGGCTGCGGCGCAGCCTCGGGACCATGCGGCCTTGACAGACCAGCTCCGTCGCCCACCTGGCCATTTCCGCCAGCCAGCGGACGCTCGGACCGACGTCGGACGCGCTCGCGGTGCCGCTGCCGGTGCCGTCGGTCGAGCCGTTCGCGGCGGGGCCGTTCGCGGCGGGGCCGTCGTTGGCGGGGTGGTCGTGGGCGGCCGGGCCTGTCCCGACGCCGACCAGCCAGCCCAGCGCACGGCTGGCGGGGACGACGAGGGCCTCGGCCCGGAGCCCGCCGGGCAGCGGGACGCCACCGTGGGACTCCCAGCCAACGCTGCCCGCGCCGGCCGCCTCGAGCAGCGATTTCAGAACTTCCGCCGACACGGGCATGGCGCCCGGCCCACCGCCCCATACCACGACGCGGCCCGCGGCCCAGGAGGCCTGCAGGACGGGCGGACCGGGCGACAGGACCGGCATGGAACCGTCGGACTGAGCCTCGGCCTCGCCGGTGAGGCGATAGAGGGCAGTGGCCAGGCGGGCCTGTTCTTCCCGGAGGTCGGCCACCACCTGTTCCCGTTCCAGTCCATCGAGGTGCTGGCTGCTCCGTAACGCCTGGTCGGTCGATGCCGTCAGTCGACGCAGCGTCGCTACCCAGGCGTCGCGGCTCGCCTCTAGCTGGGCCACTTCAGCGGGCGCGGCTTCGCCCGCCGCCTCAGCGGCCACCATTGCTTCGAACTCCATTGACACCGGTTCGAGGTTCAACACGATCTCTCTAACGAGCGCCCCCGCGCCCATGCTGCGGCCAGCTAGCCGTCCGGCGCAGCAGTCCTGTGCTCTAGGACCTCAACTACCCCCGTGGGGACGAGCAGACACAGTTTACTGGCTATAGGCCTGCGGCCAAGGACCTCTCGCCCCGCCACACGACCAATCCACCAAAAAGGTTAACCACACTGAGGGCCGGCATGTTCCCGACTTTCCAATGCCACGGATGGAAAATGGCGAGCTCAGGGTTTGGCGGTGGGGGGCGGTATGGGCGCGGGCGGTGCCGGTGTGGGTGGCGGTGCAGGTGTGGGTGTGGTTGGCGGGGCCGGCGGGGTGGCAGGGGGTGGCGTGGGCGCTGCTGTTGGGAGGACAGGCGGCGGCCGGGTCGGGGGCGGCGCCGGCACCCTCGTGGTGGCGGTCCCGCCGGGCCTGACGATCCGCGCCCGTGGAGTGGTGGGCGGGGTGCCTCCCGGCTGGACGGGTCCGACCGATCCACCCCTGCTGAAAGCCACAGGGACGTGGCTGGCATCCGCGACGTACACCGGAGTTCCCAGGGCGAGCGTGTTGTAGAGCCAAACAGAATCGCCCATCGGGATCCTCACGCAGCCATGAGACGCCGGCGTTGTCGGAACCGAGGGTTCGCCGTGGATGGCGATGCCCTGATTGAAGAACACCGGATTCCATAACTCGCCGAGCGGCGACTTGTGCCACCCGAGGATCTTGCTCGTGGCCCGGTAGGCGCCGATCGGCGTGATCGCGATGCCGCAACTTCCGTCGTCGCCGCAATAGTGGCCGCCGAAACCGCTCGATACGGGGAGAATCCGGGCCAGCCGTCCGTCGATCCAGACGAACAACACCTGTCGGGTCAGGTCGACCTCGACTCGCGTCGCTTCCGCATCGGGAATCACCGCGGCGGGCAGATTGTCCGTGACCATCGCATCGGCAACCGCTTGCGTGACCCGGCCGGTCCTGGACATGCCGTGGACCTTCTGGAAGGCGACCACTGCGTAATACGTCTGCTGATCGAAGCGGCCGTTGACGGGACCGGGGTCATAACGCAGATCCGTCAAGCGCTGCTTTACCGCCTGGACGGCGGCCCCACTCAAACCCACGCCCAGACCGGTTGCGGGGACTGCGATGGGGATCCCGGCGGGGACGGTGTCGATGGTGGTCGTCGTCGATGACCCGGGAGGAGCGCTGCCGGACCGGCCCTGACCAGAGGCGACCGGAACGTGGACAGGGGGGTTCGAGGCTCCTCCGGCGCACGCCAAACCGACGCCGGTGGCGCCCGCCGCCACGACCGCCGCGCCGAGGCCCACCTTCAATGAGCGCGACCGAACCAACTGCGATGCGCGCCGCGCGTGCGCCCTGGTGCTGGCGTATCTTCCCCGGTAGCGAGACGTGGCTGAAATTCAACCGGGTCGGCCTCTACTTTTCGCGGATATCCGTTGAAGGGATATCTTCAAGGAGCGAAATCCGGAAGGGGGACAAATGGCCAACCGCATCGCCATGGTCGACTACCTGATCCTGGACCAGGGCGACGAGCATCTGGTCGCCAAGATGTGCAGCTCGTGCGGTGCGCTGTACTTCGATCGCCGTAATGCCTGCGGGCACTGCGGAAAGACGGAGTTCACGACCAAGCGGCTGTCGACGGACGGACGGGTGCGGGCCTTCACGATCGTCAAGCGGGCCGCACCCGGCGTTCCCACGCCGTACGTCTCCGCGGTCGTCGGCCTCGACGGCGGTGGCGCCGTCAAGGCCAATCTGGTGAACATCGACCCCGATCCGGACAAAATCGAGCTCGGGATGCCGGTCCGGCTCACCACCTTTGTCGCCGGGCGGGATGACGACGGCACCGAGGCGATCGCATTCGGTTTCGAGCGAGCCTGAGAAGGCTGAGCGACAAGAGAGGAAGGAACTG
>JBPYFF010000381.1:0-2584 GCA_051984455.1 Acidimicrobiales bacterium
GGGCCGGTGCCGCTACTGCCACGCTCCCGTTGCATCTCCCGTCTCCCACACGAAATCCCGCTCCCTGCGCACCTATCTGCCCACCGCGCCCGCCCGCTTCGTCCTACCGCCTCGTCCTCTCAGTTCACGCACCCGCCGGCTCGGGCGGCTGGCGCTTTGGGCCGTGATCGTCGGCCTGCTCCTCCCCGTCAACGGATGGGTCGCGCTCGCTCTCCTCGCCTGCATCGTCGTGAAGGTCGTCTTCGCCTGTATTCGTTCCAACAGGGACCCTAAGTTGTCCGGGATGTCACGCGACACCCGTCCGGGATGTCTCGCGACACGACACAGCGCGCTCGGAGGGATTCGAACCCCCAACCTTCTGATCCGTAGTCAGATGCTCTGGTCCATTGAGCTACGAGCGCAGAAACAGGGTCTTCAAACGACCCAGACTAGAGCATCTCATTCACCCTGCCAGCCGGCATCCAGCAGACTCGGGGCGTGGCGAGCTTTGCCCGGTTCATGACGGAAGCGCCGGAGCTGGCGAGGACGGTAGAACGGCTCTGGCCCGGCGTCATCGCCCTGGACCGGGGCTTGCGTCCGCCGGCGGCCGCGCCGGCATTCGCAATCAGCTACCTGGCTTCCGTCCGACCCGACGGAGGTCCACGCCTGCATCCCTTCTGCCCCGTCGTGGCAGCCGGCCGCTTGTTTGCCGCCATACCCAGGTCGTCGCCGAAGGGTCGGGACCTTCGCCGGGATCCCCGCTGTGTGATCCATGCCCTTCCAGGTCCCGAAGACGACGAGCTGTGCATCCGGGCTGCAGCCCGAGAAGTCACCGACGATCCACTCACGCGCGCCACGGTGCTCACGGTCGTGAAGACGAGCGGGGTCGGCGGGATGATCCAGTCCGTCACTCATGACCCGCTCTTCGAGTTCGACATCCAGCAGGTCGACGTGGCCCGATGGCTGGACATCGGCCAGCCGGGCACCCGGGCGGTCCGGGTGCGGTGGCGTGAGAGGTAGCCGACCTGCCGCGCTCAACTGAGCAGCCGGGCGAGATACCGTGCTGATGGTCCACCTCGTGCCTCGCAGTCCCCGTTCCTTCGCCCTGGCCGCCACCGTTGCGGCTGTCACCCTGCTGGCTGGCGCCTGCGGCGGTTCGTCGAGTCACGCCTCGTCTCAGTCCGGCTCGAACAGCTCCGTCAGCTCGAACGCGATCGTCTGGCCCCGACCGGACAACACCGGAGCGGCGATCAACGCGGCGGGCCTCCCGGCTCTACCTGCCGAAGCACTGTCGGTCCACTACCACGCCCACCTCGACGTCATCATCGACGGCCAGCCGGTCATCGTGGCTCAATACATCGGCATCGACATCGTGAACAGACGGATCTCGCCGCTCCACACCCACGACAACAGCGGGATCATCCACGTCGAATCACCAGAGCCGAAGACCTACACCCTCGGTCAGTTTTTTACCGAGTGGGCGGTGAGGCTCACGGCGCAATGCATTGACACGTACTGCGCGGGACCCACCCGCCAGAACATCGCGACGGTCAATGGTCAGACCTTCAACGGCGACCCGTCGACGATTCCCTTTTTCCCCCATGCGCAGATCACCTTGTGGTCTGGCCCACCTGGCCCGCCGCCGCCGCTACCGAGCTCCTACAACTTCCCGCGGGGACTTTAACGGTCAGCGTGTAGCACGGCGGCCCCGTTGACCCGGTCATGGGCGAGGTCTCGCAGCGCGGTGGGCGCCTCGGAAAGTCCGTAGCCGACTGTCGACACCTTGAGAGGGATCTCGGCCGCAATCCGCAAGAACCCCTCTCCATCGGCGCGGGTGTTGGCGGTCACGCTCCGGAGCGAGCGCTCTTCGAAGAGATGGCGCCAGTAATCGAGCTCCGGTATGGGGCTCAGATAGATGCCCGCGACGGCGAGCGTGCCACCTCGGTCCAGGGCGGCGAGAGCGGTGGGCACCAGGTTGCCGACCGGCGCGAACAGAATGGCCGCATCCAGCGGCTCGGGCGGAGGGTCACTGGCCCCCTGGGCGCTCGCCACGCCGAGCGAAAGGGCCAGGCGCTGCGCTTCCTCCGAGCGGGTCATGACGTGCACGGTGGCTCCTTCATGCAGTGCGACCTGGGTGGCCAGATGAGCGGAACCGCCAAAGCCATAGACCCCAAGCCGTCCGCCGGCCGGGAGGGCGGATCGCCGCAGGGCACGGAAGCCGATGATGCCCGCACACAGCAAGGGCGCGGCGTGCTCATCGTCGAACACCGCGGGGATGGCGTAGGCGTAGTCCTCGTCGACCACGGCAAAGGGCGCGTAGCCACCGTCTGCATCCCACCCGGTGAAGCGGGGTGCGAGACAGAGATTCTCCATGCCCCGACAACAGAAACGGCAGACCCCGTCGGTGTGCCGCAGCCACGCGATGCCGACTCGCTGACCGACCGCAAAGCGATTGGCCCCCTCGCCCAGCGCATCGAGGCGCCCGACGACCTCGTGACCGGGGATCACTTCCTCGCCGTGAGGCGGCAGATCACCCTCGGCCAAATGCAAGTCGGTGCGGCACACGCCGCAGGTCGATACTGCGACCCGGATCTCCCCCGGCCCG
>JBPYFF010000382.1:0-3013 GCA_051984455.1 Acidimicrobiales bacterium
CACCATCGTCCCCGGCAGGTACCGGCGCTGGTCAGGCACCTGGATGTTGGTCGGGCCGAAGCGGAACGTGCCCGCCGAGCGGTCGAGGAGCGCGCCGAAGATGCTCGGTGAGTCGGGCCGCGGCAGGCAAAGCCACTCCACCGATCCATCCGGTGCGACCAGACAACTGTGTTCGCAGTCGGAAAGGAACGCGTAGTCCGCGATGGGGGGAAAGTTGCTCATGCGGTGGTCTCCTTTTTCAACGCAGGCAGTCGGACCTGCTGCAGCTTTTCACGGGGATGCATCAATCGGCTCGGTTGAGGGCGCCGCGGGTGGACCGGTGATCCGGGCCCGGAAGACGTAGTAGTTCCACCCCTGGTAGGCAATGACCAGCGGGGTGAGGATGACGGCGACGATAGTCATGACGTCGAGGGCGTAGTTGCCAGCAGCAGTGTTGGCCACGGTGAGGTTGTAGGCGGAGTTCGTGGACGAGACCATGACGTTCGGGTAGAGGGCGACAAAGAGCGAGGCGACCACCGCCGCCATGGTCACGGTGGTGGCGGTGAACGCCGACCCGTGGTGGTTGTCGTGAAGGGCCCAGAGGGCGGCGACGGCGGCTAAGACGGCCAGGAGCTCGAGGGGGCTCGGGATGACGACGTTGCCGGGGGTCTCGATCCTGGTCCAGATGGCGAAGCCGATGACGGCGGCGACGGCGATCCCGGCGAAAACAGTGCCCAGCTTCTCGGCCCGGACCCGGACGGAACCCGTCGTCTTAATGGTGAGGTAGGCGGCCCCGTGGGTGAGGGTGATGGCCAGCAGGGTGGCGCCGACCCAGATGCCGTAGGGCGTGAAGAGATCGACAAAGCCACCGGTGTACTCGCCGCTCTTGTTGATGGGCAGGCCGTGCAGCAGGTCGCCGAGGACGATGCCGAAGAGCACCGGGAGGGCGATGCTGCCGACCGTAAGAGTGGTCGTCCAGGTGCGCCGCCACGCCGGGCTGGTGAACTTGCCCCGCCATTCGAAGGACACTCCCCGGATGATCAGGCACACGATGACCAGCATGAGGGCGAGGTAGAAGGCAGAGAACATGGTCGCATACCAGCCGGGGAAGGCGGCGAAGATGGCGGCGGCTGCGACGATCAGCCAGACCTCGTTGGCGTCCCAGAACGGGCCGATGGCGTTGATGGCGACCCGACGTTCGAGGTCGGTGCGGCCGACGAAGGAGTGGAGGGCGCCGACCCCGAGGTCGAAGCCTTCCAGAATGAAAAAGCCGGTCCAGAAGGTGGCGACGACGATGTACCAGAAGATCTGCAGTCCCATTTTCCTCCCTTCAGTACGTCAGGACCGGGACACGCTCGGCTTCTTCCTCTGGCTCACCCGGAGCGCGCTCCTCCCCTTCCTCGGCGAGGGTCTTGCGGCCGTAGTGGACCATCAACACGCCGTCGGTCGCCGCCAGCAGTCCGTAGAGGGCAATGAACAAGATCAGCGTGATCCAGATCCAGGTCGAGCTGACCGAAGGCGACACTCCCGCAGTCGTCTTCATGAGTCCCTGGACGATCCACGGCTGGCGGCCGCTTTCCGTCAACAGCCAACCGGCCGTGTTCATGAGGAACGGGGCGATGACCGCCCAGGTCGCCACGGCGAGGAAGACGCGGGAGCGTTCGAGGCGATGCCGCCACACCGCCCAGGCGCCCCACAGCCCCAAGAGCAACGCCAGGCTCCCCAGATAGGCCATCACCCGCATCGACCAGTACTGGATGAACACGTTGGGCACGTAGTAACCCGGCCCGTACTGCTGCTGGTACTGGGAGTTGAGCTGATTGAGCCCGACCACTTTGCCGTTCCAGGTCAGGGTGGCCAAGAGGGACAGCAGGTGGGGAACCTCGATGATCTGGGTCGGGGTCTCATCGTTCTTGCCCCCGCCGATCTGGAACAGTGAGAACGAGCACGGCTGACACGTGTTCCATTGGGCCTCGGCGGCGGCGATCTTCATTGGCTGGTACTTGGTCTCAATCACGCCCAGTTGGCTGCCCACCCCGAGCTGGATGACGATGGTGGGGACCAGCACGACCAGGGACACCATGGCCGTCCGCTTGAACCCCTCCACCGAGTGGCCCCGGCGCAGGTGCCAGGCGGAGACCCCGAGCATGACCATCGCCCCCGTCACCGCCGAGGCCAGCAGGACGTGCAGATAGCCCCAGAGGAACACCGGGTTGGTGAATACCGCCCCGATGTTGTTCAGCTGCGCCTGACCGGTCGTCTGGTTGATGGTGTAACCGACCGGGTGCTGCATCCAGGAGTTGGCCGCCATGATGAATGCGGCCGACAGAGCTGAGCCGACGGCCACGATCCAGATGCAGGCCAGGTGGATGCGCTTGGGCAGCCGGTCCCAACCGAAGAGCCACAGGCCGAGAAAGGTCGACTCGAGGAAGAAAGCGGCCAGACCCTCCATGGCGAGCGGGGCTCCGAACACGCCGCCCACATAGCGGGCCCAGGCCGACCAGTTCATGCCGAACTCGAACTCCTGGACGAGACCTGTGACCACCCCGATGGCCACGTTGATCAGCAGCAGGGTGCCGAAGAACCGCGTGAGCCGGCGGTGCTCGGGATTGCCCGAGCGGTGCCACATGGTCTGCAAGATGGCCACGAGGAACGCGAGGCCAATCGTGACCGGCACGAACAAGAAGTGGTAGATGGTCGTCGAGCCGAACTGCACCCGGGCCAAGTCGACGTTCACACTGCCACCTCCGTGTCGGAGAGCTCGACGCCCCTCTCGCGCTGCCAGAGATGCGCGTAAGGGCCGCTGGCCGCGACCAGCTGATCGTGCGTGCCCCGCTCGACCACCCGCCCGGCATCGATGACGACAACTTCATCCATGGCCTCCAGCCCTGCCAACCGGTGGGTGATCAGCAACGTCGTCTGTCCCCGGGTGGCGTCGAGGAGGTCGGCTGTCAGCGCATCGGCGGTGCCGACATCGAGGTGCTCTCCCGGCTCGTCCAGGATGAGCACCGGAAACCCGGCCAGCATCACCCGT
>JBPYFF010000383.1:0-2676 GCA_051984455.1 Acidimicrobiales bacterium
CTGAGCATTGATCATGTCCAGGTACGCCTCGACGCCATCGGCTATAGGCCCGTACTGGTTGCCGAGCGGGCCGGTGAAGGACGCGAGCGCGCCAACCTTGATCTCGGTGGGGGTGACCCCCTGGGTCTCCCTCGGGACACTGCCAATCGTGTTCGCACCTGCGCTTGCACTTGCGCTCCCGCCCCCCGTCGACGCGTTGCTGCAGGCAGCGCCGACCATCAGGATGAGTGCGGCGACGGCGACTGTTTTGCCGCGCACGTCAACAACCTCCCCATTGCGAATAGTTGTCCGACTCTAACGTCGGCCATGGTGGTCCGCCGGGTCGCCGCCGGATGGCTAGGTTCGTTCGTCCGGTGGCGGAATTGACCATCGATTGCCGGCATCCTCCCCCCATGCGACCCGGAGCTACGCTCGCCCACTCTATGACGTCGATGTCAGAGTCGGCCAACTCACCGGTGAACTCGCGCGTGTCGGTGAGCGCCATCTCGACCTGGACGTGGAGCCTGGCTGAGGACATTGCCTTCTGGCAGGGAGCAGGGATCAGCTCGGTCGGCCTCGCCCTGAAGAAACTGGAGGCGGCGGGGCTCCCTGCGGCGGTGGAGCGCATCCTCGAAGCGGACCTATCCGTCACCAACGTCCTGGCGCTCGGCTTCGACCTGACCGACCGCTCCTGCTGGCCGGTGCACCAGGCCCGCCTGGTGGCCGGGGTTGAGGCGGCCGTCCAGGTGAGGGCCGGCTGCTTCGTCGTGACCACTGGTCCGGCCAGGCAGCTGACCTGGGAGGAGGCAGCCGAGCGCTTCGCGGAGGCGATCGGTCCCGTCCGGGATGCGGCCGCGGACGGCGGAGTTCCCCTGCTGCTCGAGCACACGCACTCCCTCCGAGCCGACGTCGGGTTTGTCCACACCCTGAGGGACGCCGTCGCCCTGGGCGAGCAGGTGGGTATCGACGTCCTCCTCGAATGCAACGCCTGCTGGGCTGAGCGAGCCCTCGGTTCCACCATCGCGGCGGGCATCGGGCGAATCCGGCTGGTCCAGGTGAGCGACTACCGGGTCGGGACGCGTTGCACGCCCGATCGCCTCGTGCCGGGTGACGGAGACATTCCCCTGCGCCGCATCATCGGCCAGGTGCTGGCGGCCGGCTATCCGGGCGTCTTCGATCTCGAGCTCATCGGGCCCCGGATCGAGGCTGAGGGCTACCCGAGCGCCATCCGCAGGTCGCTGGCCTGGCTGGGCTCGGCGCTGGACGAGCTCGGGGCCTGACCGGACGGGCCGCGCTGGCGGACCGCGGCTCCCGGGCCGCGCCCCGCCGCCACCTTCCGCCCCGGCCCGGCCCTTTTGCCGGTTTTTCTTTTGTTCCCTGGCGACCTCGCGTTCGGATCGGCCGATCGGTGTCGATTTTGAACCAAAGATCGCCAACGAACAGAAGAATGCCGAAGGACTTTCCCTGCCCGGCCCGCTGGAATATGATTCTGGTAATGCAGAATGCCGTTCCGGCCGATTCGACCACGGGCAACGGCGACGTTCTCCTGTCCGAGGGCCTGGTCCTCCGGACGCTGGCGGCGCGCGTGGACGCCTACACCGACGAGGTCGAGCGGCTGCTGAGGGCCGGCTACGCGGTCATGAGCCGGACGCAGAGCGTGTCCCCCCGCGTCAGCGACATCGTTCGCGAATCGGGCTTGTCCAATCAGGCCTTCTACCGCCACTTTCGCAGCCGTGACGAGCTCCTCCTGGCCCTCCTCGCCTCCGGCCGCCACGCTCTTGTCGAGTACGTCCGTCACCTGATGGCCAAGGAGCGGTCTCCTGCCGGGCAGGTGCGACGGTGGGTGGAAGGCATCCTGGCCCAGGCCGCCGATGCCCGGGCCGCCGACGCGACCCGGCCTTTTGCCCGGAACCGCCTCTACCTGGCCAGCCAGTTTCCCGATGAAGTGCAGCGGGCGGACGACGAACTGCGGGCGCTCGTCCTGCCCGCCCTCTCGGCCGGCAAGGCGACCGGCGAGTGGCCGGCCGTTCAGCCCGAGAGGGACAGCCACGCCCTCTACCAGCTCGGGATGGGAACGATGCAGACCTGGCTGCTGGCCGAGTTCACGCCGGCCGAGGCCGACATCACCCACATCGTCCGGTTTGCGCTGGCGGGTGTCGACCGGAGCCGCAGGGCCGGAGCCCGGCAGGAGAAGGGAGGGACGTGGAACGAGAGCTGATTCTCACTGGCATCGGCGGCCAGGGCGTGCAGCTGGCGGCCCAGGTGCTGGCCCGGGCGGCGACCCGGGAAGGCCGGGCCGTGATGCTGTTCGGCGTCTACTCGGGAATGATGCGGGGGGGAAACTCGGACTCCACGCTGGTTGTGGCGCAGGAAGCGGTCGAGGCGCCGCCCCTTATCTCGTCCTCCTGGTCGGCCATCGTGATGCACCACCTGTTCTGGTCCCCGTTGTCTGGCCGGCTCCGGACGGGTGGCGTCGCCCTGATCAACTCGTCGTTGTTCGAAGGTGAGGTCGACCGGGCCCGGTACCGGGTCTTCGAGATCCCGGCGACCGATCTGGCGGCAGAACTCGGCCTTCCCATGGCGGCGTCGATGGTGATGGCGGGCGCCTACACGGGCGTGACCGGGCTCGTCGACATCGAGTCGGTCGTCGAAGGCATGCGGGAATCGCTGCCGCCCTACCGCCAGCAGCACGCGGCC
>JBPYFF010000384.1:0-3181 GCA_051984455.1 Acidimicrobiales bacterium
GAGGACGTCAGAGAAGAAGGCGGCCAACTGGTTGTCGTGTTCGGTCCGAACCCCCAACCAGCCCAACTTGATGATCTCCATGGCTGCCTAACCTCCGTGGTCACCCCGGGCGCCACGTTCTTGCTGCGGCCGTACCGCGCGGTCAGGAACCCGGGATGATCGGGTGTCGATTGGCGCCCAGCGGGACGCCATCGTCGGAGATGCGGAACTCCCCGGCCGTGCTCGTCGCCGCTGTCCCCGGTGGCCACCCTGAACACGGGCTGGCCGAGGCGTCAAGCCGCCCACCGAGCGGGAGCCAGGGGCTGGTGAGACAAAGGTCACCCGGCCCACCGAGAACCCTGTCCTGCATGGCCTTCGTAGTTGTCATGTGAGCGTGAACGAGAGGGAAGCGGCCCGGCCAGCGGAGCTAGTAGCAGTAAGGACCGATATATGTACCTCTTCTGCTACTCGACTCCCTCGACGGCGGGCGCCCGTCTCGCTTCCCCTGTCGTCTTACCGGTTGAGCCCGCCGCGAGCACCTGACACCTCTGCCGTTCTGGCGATGCTCGGACGCTGCTCGAGGTCCAGCCTCTTCCACCGGTTCCACGGTCCCGCAGATGGCACGGCCTACACCGTGGCCCAACTGCGGCGGAGTGACGACATGGTTTTCCTCGCGCGGCAGGACGACCGTTGCATCGGCATGGGCGTGCTGGCCGGGCCGTCCAACCTGGACCTGCACCTGGGCGTGCTCGTCGAGGATCAGCAACAACGACGGGGGGTAGGCACGGACCTCGTCACCGCCTTGATCAATGAGGCTCGCAGGCGGGGAGTGCGGTCGATTCGCGCCGACGTGATGGGAGAGGACCACCAACTGGTGGTGATCCTGGGACGCCTGGGGAAGACGACCGCCCGTAGCGAGAGCGGGATCATCTCGGTGAACATCGATCTTTCTTGTAGTACCCCACCCCCAACAACCGAGGAACGGACATGCATCCGCTGCTGAGTGAGGCGGAAGTGAGATACCGCCAGCGGCAGCTCCGAGACCAGGCGAGAAGGGAGCGCATGGTTCGGCAACCAACGTCGGGCGCCAGAAGCGAGGTGCAGCGCCGAGGGCCGGGAGTGTTCCGCTCTCGGAGCTGGTTATTCGGCCGAGGACGTTCCCGTCCCTCTATCAGAACGCTCTTTGACGCCCTGCGGTTACGGGGAAGGCCCGGACATATTCGGGTGCGCACTGAGACCATTGAGTAGCTGGTGGCCGCTCTCCTGGCGCGTCCAAGCGTTAAAGCGGTGCACCGAACACTCGCCGCAACCCCCTTGAGAGGATGAGGAAAGGCACAGTGATGTGGAACTCGTTCGGAAAGATGTCGAAGTACAGGTCCACGCCATCGATGCGCTGACGGATCAGATCGACCATCCTTTCGGTGTCGGCCGCCATGTCGATATAGCGGTCGCTCGACTTGCTCCGCTCTGGCTCCGGGAGCCTGGCCGCCTCCCGTATCCGACCCTGATGGGTCTCGAGGGCGCCGACGCCGAAGTACACGGCGCGAGGCGGTGGTCGCAGGGGCACAGCCATTTGTTGTGCCTCTTTCAGAAGCTGATCATCGTTCCACCACAGCGACGGGCTGCCGATGACGTAGGCGCCGAATGTGGCCGGCGCATGAAGGAGCACCCAGCTGCCGAAGAGGCCCCCGAGTGAGTGGCCGAAGTAGCAGGCGTCAACCGAGCTGACTCGGTAGTTGTGATCGACCCATGGCTTGAGGCTGGCCTCGATGAATTCAAGCAGTGACGCGGCCCCTCCCATGGCCGACTGCTCCGGAAACAACTCGGCGAAGTACGGGTACGAAGAGGGCGTGAGGTCGAAGGTCCGTCGCTCCATGGTGTCAGCCAGCATGGCGGCTCGGTACCCGATACCCACCACGAGGAGCGGGGGCAGATGCCGCGAGAGTTGCATGATTCGTATCAGGTCGACTGCTCCGCCGAAGTAGCCGTTGGCATCGAACAAGTACAGGACCTGCGGATCACGATCAGCCGCGCCGTCGCAATGCCCGATGAAGATCTTGAACTCCCCCCCGGTGGCTGAATGGAGGTAATGAACCTCCGTCGCCCCAAGGGGAGACCACTCGTCATCCACCGGCAGAGTATGCCCCAGGCTGGAGATTCCTCACCCGCGAGGCTGCCGGCGTCGACCCTTCCACGCCTCGATGACACCGTCAGCGTTGAGCGGCATCACGGTTGAGGGGGGACCGTTGCACGCTTTGCTATTGACGGCCCGGATGCGAGCGTTCAGCTCGAGGACGGCCGCTCGAAGCTCCCTTTCCGAGCGGTAGCCGGCCACACTGTCGAGCAAATCCTCACGGGCCTTTCTGATGGCGAGCGTCGGCGGCGTCGTCGACAGGCCCTCGCGCTGGACGAACTTCTTCACCCACCAAAGGTCGTCGCGGGCGTCGTCGATTCCCGGCAGGGGTCTCCCGCTGCTGGCCAGGTTGTCAAACTCACCCCGCTCCTGGGCCTCGTGAATCTGCCGCTCGACCCAGGGTTCCCATCTGACCCGGGGTGGCTTGCGCTCGGTCATTCACGGCAGGCTACCGCCGTGAGCTTGATCCCCGGCCTCAGGCGGTTAGCTTGCGGACGTGAGCGCAGCCCGATCAGCCCGGTCAGCCCGATCAGCCCGATCAGCCCGAACTCAGCTCGAGGCCCTTGCGGCCCGGCTCTCCAGGGCGGGGTTTGTGGATGCCCGCGAGGAGGCCCGGGAGATGATCGAATCCTCGCGAGACGACCCGGAGCTGCTGCGGTGCTGGACCGCTCGGCGACTGAACGGTGAACCGCTCCCGTGGATTACCGGATTCGCCACCTTCCTTGGTCACCGCGTCCTGGTGGACCCAGGGGTGTATGTTCCCCGGCCCCAAAGTGAGCTGCTTGCCGGGCGAGCCATCGAGCTCCTCCCCGAGCGTGGCGTAGCCGCCGATCTGTGTACGGGGTCAGGCGCTATCGCCCTCGCTCTTCGTAATGCTCACCCCAGGGCACGGGTCGTGGCGACCGATATCGACGTCAGGGCCGTTGCCTGCGCGGCCAAGAACGGCATAGAGGTCTACCACGGTCACCTCGCTGATCCCTTGCCGGAGACGCTCTTCGGGCAGGTTGACCTGGTGGTGGCGGTCGTTCCCTACGTGCCGACCGATGAGCTTGCCTTCCTCCCCCGAGA
>JBPYFF010000385.1:0-2124 GCA_051984455.1 Acidimicrobiales bacterium
CGGAGCTGGTCACCAACGCAGTGCTGCACGCGGGCACGACCCTGTGCGTGACCCTTCACCTCTTCCCAAACCGGATCCGGGTCGACGTCGCCGACGGCAACCCGACCTTCCCCTCACTCAAGGATTACGGCCGCGACGCCGCGACCGGACGTGGGTTGACATTGTTCAACACGCTGGCGTCGAACTGGGGTGTCGAGGCCGTGGAGGGCGGAAAGGTCGTCTGGTTCGAGCTTCCGGTTGACTTCCCGGTCGCACCGAACGCGGCTTCCGACGGGGACTTCCGCTTCGACCTGGCCGGAATCGCGCACGCCGACCTCCATGAGGCCGGTGACGAGCCCAGCCTGCACGTCCGGTTGATCGGGATCCCCGTAGCTCTGCTGCAGAAGTCGAGCGAGGAGTACGAGGCATTGTTCCGCGAGCTGCGGCTCATGAAGGAACAGTCGGGCGAAGGCGGCGAGGCGACCGCGCTCCCCGAGCGGCTCTCCTTCCTCGTCTCGGAGGTTGGAAGCCGCTTCAACGGTCTCGGCCCGGGCATGGACGAGATCTGGCAGGAAGCCGTGGACCAGCGGCTGCCAGTGTTCGACTGGTCGCTCGACCTGCCGCAGTCCGCAGCGGGGGCCTGTGAGTTCTATGACGCCATGCTCGATGAGGTCGACGAATTCGGGCACTCAGCGCGGCTTCTCTCCATGCCGGCCTCGCCGACAAGCGTGGCGGTGCGCCGGTGGTTCCTGTCGGAGCTGATCGGGCAACTGCACGGAAAAGGGCCCGTGGCCTGGTCCGACAGCCGCTTCCACGCCGAGCTGCAGGCAGGAGCCCAAGCGGGCTGATCGGTGATCAGCGCTTAGCGCTGGCCTTGCGGAGCACCCTCTCGTAGTGCTCCATTCCCTCGCTCGACAGCCGGGCCGCTGGTCCGCTCGCGATGGAGACCCGCTCCGGCACGATTCCCCACACCGGGACCTTGAGTTCCTTCCACCAGTCGACGGTCTCTTCCAGGTCGTTGGTGCCGAGTCGCGCCGAGCACACAACCACGCCGGCAGGGACGTTCCGGGGTGTCATCGCCAAGGTGGCCACCACCCGATTGGGCTCGACCCCTCCCGCCCGCGTCGGGATGACAACCGCGTCGGCCCGCGAGAGTGCGGCCTGTACGACCGTCCCCTCGCCCGGAGGGGTGTCGACCACCACCAAGCCGTCGTTTTGGTTCATGGCCTTGGTGACGGTGCGCACCGAGGGCCCCTCGACTAGCTCGACACCTTCAATGGGATCGGCGTCGTACCACTCTGCCGATGACGCCTGGGGATCGGAGTCGACCAGGACGACGGGGCTCCGGCCGCGCCGCACCGCCACGGCGGCCAGATAGACGGCCGTGGTCGTCTTGCCCACGCCGCCTTTGACGTTGCTCACCACGATGTTCATTGAGGTCGAGGTCCTCCGCCGCTCGAAATTTCGGGCCCTACGGTACCGGCCGCCGGGAAGGGACTACGGAAGGAGGAGCCTGCCGAGCCGGCGCCGGGTGATGATCACGCCGCCGATGGCCATTGCCGCGAGATACGCGATGTGGGCCAGAAGGACCCAATCGAAAATGCCGAGATCGGCGGCGCGTACCAGGACGACCCCCTGGTACAGGGGCGTGCACCGCACGACCGCCTGCAGCCAGCCGGGGTACACGGTGAGGGGGTAAAAGGTGGCGGAGAACAAGAAGAGGGGGATGAACGCGAGGGAGACCATGTCGAAGTCTTGCCACGACCGCATGAATGTGGTCCCGGCCATGCCGGCCGATGCGAAGGCGAGACTGATGAGCACGGCGGCCGGCCAGCACAGCACCGCCCAAGGTGAAACGACGTACCCGAGCATGGCCATGATGGCCAAGAACGCAGCCGAGTAGAGCGCACCACGTAACACACACCAGCTCAGCTCCCCGAGCGCAACGTCACCGACCCCGAGTGGTGTAGCGAGCATGGCATCGTAGGTCTTGGCGATCTTCAACTTGAAGAACACCAGGAAGGTCGAATCGAGCATGGCCCCGTTCATGGCTGAAGACGCCAGCAAGCCCGGGGCGACGAAGGCGGTGTACGCGACGAGTTGGCCGTCCACGTTGATCGGCCCAACCAGGTGGGACAGGCCGAT
>JBPYFF010000386.1:0-4851 GCA_051984455.1 Acidimicrobiales bacterium
CTGCTCTATGCCTTCGGCCGCCGCGGTTTCGCCGGGCACCTGCTCGAGCGGCTGACCGGCATCACGCTCGCCTTCACCACCAACGGGGCCATCCTGGCCGAGACGTTCGTGGCGATGCCGTTCCTGATCATCGTCGTCGAGGCCGGACTCCGGCAGGTCGACGTCCGCTATGAAGAGGCGGCCGCCACCCTCGGCGCCGGACCCTGGCGGCGATTCTGGCGGGTCACCATCCCGCTCGTCTTTCCCTCCCTGGCGGCCGGCGCCGCCCTCGCCTGGGCGCGGGCACTCGGCGAGTTCGGAGCGACCATCACCTTTGCCGGGAACCTTCCCGGCAAGACGCAGACCATGCCGCTGGCGGTGTACGTCGCCCTCGAAACGACGCCCGACCTGGCGATCGTCATGTCGCTGATCCTCCTCGCCATATCGCTGGTCGTCCTGGCCGGCCTCCGGGACCGCTGGCTCGGTGCCTGAGGGGTCGATGACCCCGCGATAGCAGAAGAGGTACGTATATCGGCCCTTACTGCTACCTGGCCCTGCACCAGCGGCCGGGTCACTCCTTGGCCACGATGACCTCGGTCGATTTGATCACCGCCTTCACCGCGTCCCCCGGGGCCAAGCCCAGGCTCTCGGCCGACTCTTTGGTGATGGCGGCCACGATCTCCTGACCGCCCGGCAACCGGATCGTGACCGTCGACATGACCACTCCGGGCACGACTGTCTCCACGGTGCCGTCCAGTTGATTGCGCGCGCTGAGCTTCATGCCACGGAAGCTACCCATCCTCACGGTTGCAACACGGCATGGACGGGGGCAGGCTGGTCTACCTCCCCGGCCATCAGCCGCAGCAAGTTGGCCGCGCCTCCGAGTGGCTCACAGCGACGCGGCAACTCGGCAAACGGCAGCCGTCCGCCGTGGAGGAGGTCGAGGGCGGACTGGTAGGCCGGCCCGTCAACGCCGAGTGCGCCGAGGATTCGAAGCTCCTTGAAGACCAGAAGGTCCGGCCAGAACCCGGGTGTGTCGGATGATCCCCGTGTTCCGGCGACAACGATGGTGCCACCCGGCCGGGCCAGAGCCACCGCCTGAGCGAGCGCTCCCGGCGCCCTGGCCGTGACGTCGACGACGATGTCCGCCAACCCGCCGGTCGTCTTCTTGAGTTCACTGGCGGGGTCGGCCCTCTCGACGTCGACCGTCAGATCGGCGCCGAACTCGGAAGCGAGCGTGAGCCGCGCGCGGTCGCGTTCGCCGAGCCCGGTCACAAGCACGAATCCGGCACCAGCCGCTTTGGCCGCGGCCACGGCGCAGAGACCCCGGATGCCGGGTCCGAGCACAGCTACCACGTCCCCCTTGCCGGTTCGTGGGAGGGTGGAGGCCCAGCTGATGCCGGCGCCCAGGGGGTTGAACATCGTCGCGAGCACGGGATCAAGCCCCTCGGGAACCTTGAAGAGGACGGTGTCTGCGGCAAGATACTGATATTCCGCATAGCCACCCCAGAGTGCGGGTGGCCGGTCGATCGGCACGTAGCCGTACATATCGCGCAGCCCATGACGGACGCAGCGTTGATAGTGGCCGGTCCTGCACTCGCGGCATTCACGGCATGACGGCAAAGCCGCGACCGCGACGCGATCGCCTTGCCCAACGCCCCACCGGACCATGGCCGCCGGTCCGATCGCGTCGATGACGCCCACGACCTCGTGACCGGGGATGAAGGCAAATCCTCCACCCAGGACGCCGCAGTACTGCTCGTGATCGGTCCCGCACAGGCCGCATGCCTCGACCCGCAGCAGCCCGTCGTCTTCGCCGGTCTCGGGCAGGGGGAACCGGTGCTCCACCAGGCGCCGGGGCGCCTCCAGCACCAGGCCGCGGACGCTCATCCCCACAGTCTGGCCGGGCGGGTGAAGCCAAGCTCAGCGCGGCCATCTACCTCTTGCGGTCGACCAGCCGACGAAACAGGTCAGGCGTGGTCGGCCTGGTCGGCCTGGTCCGCGATCACCGGTTGAGCGCCCGGCTGGCGTCGCGGAATGCTGTAGGTGAAGCACACTGCCAGCAACGAAAAGAGGGCCAGCACGGAGAGCGCGGCCCGCAAGCCGTCAAGGCGAGCCTGGGAGTTCGTGTCAATGATCGCGTCGGCCTCCGCCCCGTGGATGCCGGCATCGTTGAGCGCCCGCTGAAGGTCTGCGTCGGAGACGAACGGGATGCCGGCGGACAGCTCAACCGGCGCCTTCGACTGCACCGACTGATTGATGGCCGGGTTTGCCTTGATGCCGGTGAAGAACGACGCGGTGAGGGCGGAGATCAGAACTGCCCCTGCCAGAGCGGTCCCGATGGATGCGCCCAGGTTGGTGGCGGTGTTCTGCAAACCACCGACCTCGCCGCTTTGGTCATCGGGGACGGCAGACACCGTGACACTGCCCAGTTGGGAAGCGAGTGCGCCCACTCCCAGGCCTGCCAGCAACATCGGCCAGGTGACGATCTCGGGCCCGGCGCCGGCATCCAGCGCCGCGATCATGACGGCGATGCCGGCAAACAGCAGCAAGAAACCGATCCGAACCACGCGCCGGGGCGAGGCATCGGGAAAGACCCTGGGAACGCCGACCGCGGCGAGCAGCAGCGTGATCGACAGCGGCAGCAACCGAACGCCGGTGGCAATCGCCGACAGCCCCAGAGCCACTGACAAGAACAGCGGCACGCAGAAGAACAGGCCCGCTTGCAGCAGGTACTGGAACAAAAACGTGATGAGCCCGCCCCGGAGTTGCCGGTTGCGGAGCATGGCCGGATCGATCAGCATCGCCCCGCCCGCGTCCCGCCGGCGGCGTTCCCATGCGAGAAAGCCGATCAGCACACAGGCTCCCCCGATGATCAACCAGATGACCAGGGAAAGCCCCAGCCACTGTGGTGCCGACGGCTTCGGGGTCACGAAACCCCAGCTGCCGGAGCGCAGAATGCCGTAGACAACCAGACCGAGGCCGAGGGCCGAAAGGGCCGTGCCGATGAGGTCGAGGTGAGCGCCCGCTTCCGGGGGGGTGTCACCCATTCTACGAACAAGGAACAGGATGATCACGACGACGAGCACTTCGCCCGCGAACACCCACCGCCACGACGCGTAGGTCGTGAACAGCCCGCCGATGAGCGGTCCCGCTGCCACCGCGATCGCTCCCGCCGAGGCGACGAGGCCGTAGGCGCGCGGCCGATCTGCTCGACCAAAGTTCGAGGCGACCAGCGCGACCACAGCGGGCAGGATCAGGGCGGCCCCGATTCCTTCCAGCAACGACCACCCGAACAGCAACACGGTGAGGCTGGGCGAAATGGCGGTGACGAACGAGCCGCAGCCGTAGATGACGCACCCGATCGCGAAGGCTCGCTTGCGGCCGAGTATTTGACCGACCTTGCCGCCGGTGATCATCAGCGAGGCCATCACGAGCGTGTACATGGTGATCGCCGCCTGTATGCCGGTCACGGTGGTACCGACATCCTTGGCGACCGTCGCGATCGACACGTTCATCACCGAACTGTCCAGCGTCATGAGGAACTGGGCCGACGCCAGTGTCAGCAGGACCAGTCCGGAGGCCTGGGCGGATCGATCAGTCGTGGCGGTCAACGGGACCCGAGCGTGCCATAGATTGAACTAGCGGGCGGTGGACCGGGCTACTTCCGAACGTTCACCGTCACCGTGTGGTAGCCCGTGGCGGCATTGGGAAGTGGCTCGGCATTGACGGCCGTCTGGGTCTGACCGCGGCCATCGGTGGCCCGGACTCTGATGACATGGTGGCCTGCCGTCGCCGTCCACGGGAAGGACCACTGGAGCCAGGTGTCCTCACTGAGCGGCTCGGCCAAGTGGGCCACCCGCCATGGCGCATCGTCAACCTGAACCTCCACCTTGCTGATGCCGCGTGTGGGTGCCCATGCCACCCCTGCCAGCGTCGTCGGGCCCGCGACCGGCGGGTTCGGCGCGATGGTGTCGATGCGTGACTCGGTCTTGATCGGCCCGAGCCGGTCCCAGCCGCGCTCGACCCAGTAGGAGTCGTAGGCATCAAAGCGGGTCAGCTCGATCTCGGTCAGCCACTTGGTGGCAGACACGTAGCCGTACAGGCCGGCAACGATGAGTCGAGCGGGAAAGCCGTGCGTCGCCGGCAGCAGCTCACCGTTCATCCCGAGAGCGACCATGGCAACTCGTCCATCCAGGGGCGCCGAGGCCGGGAAGCCGACGGTGAACCCGTCCACCGATCGACCGACGATCTGGTCGGCGTCGGGGTGAACACCCGCGAGGTTGAGCAGATCGGTCAATGGCACGCCCCGCCAGGCGGCATTGCCGACCAGGTTGCCACCGACCTCGTTGGAGACGCACTGCAGCGTCACATACGCCTCCATCACCGGCATCGCGGCCAGTTCGTCCCAGGTGAAGATTTGCGGACGGTCCACCTTGCCGGTGATGCGCAGCCGCCAGGAACCGACGTCGACCGACGGGGGTCCGAGCAGACGGGTATCGATGCGGTAGAAATCGCGGTTCGAAACGACGATGGGTGTCACGCCCGGCACGGAAACCGAGTTGGCGGCGGTTGGCGCCGGAACCGGATCGGCGACGGGAGGCAGGTTGACCAGCCGCCGGGTGGCCGCCACCGCCTGGGTGGCCAGTCGCCGCCCGCCCGCGGCCGCGACCGCAGCGAGAGCGCTGCCGGCCGCGGCTGCGGCCAGGAAGGCCCGTCTGCTGTACTCCTGGGAAGGTCGCCACCCTGGCTGCCAGGTCGGAATCCGGCGGGGTGAGGGCGCGGCACCGGCTGGCCGGGGCGCCAGTTTGAGCAGCAGCTCCATGCTGATGATGCCGGCCAGCACCGACAAGGTGGCCGTGAGGATGACTT
>JBPYFF010000387.1:0-11699 GCA_051984455.1 Acidimicrobiales bacterium
TTTCCGGAAAGCTACGACCAGGGCAGGCTGGTCCGCTTCCTCGCCGATATCAAGGCGGGCCGGCCTGAAGTCGTGGCTCCCGTCTATTCACATCGAACCTACGACATCGTGCCAGGCGAGCTCGAAGTGTTTCGACGGCCCGATGTCTTGATCATCGAAGGTCTGAGCATCTTGCAGACGGGGGCCAGCCCCCACGTGTTTGTTTCCGATCTACTCGACTACTCCATCTTCGTCGACGGGTCGGAAGCCGACATCCGCCGCTGGTATGTGGCCCGCTTTCTTGCGCTCCGGGAAGCGGCCATCGAGGACGCCGAATCGTTCTACCGGCGTTTCAGCGGTATGAGTGAGGAGGAGACGGCGGCGGTGGCGGAAATGGTGTGGCGGGAGATCAACGGGGTCAACCTGAAAGAGAATGTCGAGCCGACGAGGCTTCGCGCCCAGTTGATCCTGGAGAAGGGCGGAGACCACTCCGTTCGGCGAATTCGGCTGCGCGAGCTGTGAGCCGTGTCGATGTCGTGGTGGTGGGAAGTGCCAACACCGACCACGTTGTCCGGGTTTCGCGATTGCCCTCGCTTGGCGAAACGGTGGCCGGGAACCGCTACTTCACCGCGCCCGGTGGCAAAGGACTCAACCAGGCGGTCGCGGTGGCCCGTCAACGTGCGTCCGTCGCCTTGATCGCCTGTCTCGGCACAGACGAGGCCGGTGACCAGCTGACCCGAGTGCTGAAGGTCGAAGGGATTCATGCGGGCGGGCTTCGAAGGACGTCGCGGTTGGCGACCGGCCTGGCGTTCATCACGGTGGCCGACAGCGGCGCCAACACGGTCGTCGTGGCCCCGCTCGCCAACGCAACTCTTGCGCCCGAAGACATCGACGCCGCGGCCGGCCTGATCGCAGGCGCCCGGGTGATTCTGGCCCAGCTCGAGGTGCCGGCGGCGACGGTGGCGCGAGCGTTACGGGTGGCTCGGGACGCGGGCGTCACGACCGTGCTCAACCCCGCCCCGGCGCCCGGGCCGGCATGGGGCCAGGCGATCGATCCTGGCCTGGTCGACGTGCTGGTGCCCAACGAGACGGAAGCGACCGAACTGTCAGGCCTGGGGGCCGAAGATGCCGGCGCCGCCCTGGTGGCGGCGGGCTGCGGGACGGTGGTTGTCACCATGGGGGAGAGCGGTGCACAGGTGACGAGCCGGTCCGGCCGTTCGTCGTGGCTCGTTCCCGCCTTTGCCGTCTCTTCGGTTGACAGCACGGGCGCAGGAGACGCGTTCTGCGGCGCACTCGCGGCTGGTCTGGCAGCGGGAGAACCGATGGCCACTGCCTTGCGGCGGGCCGCTGCGGCCGGCGCCCTTGCCACCACCGCGATGGGTGCGGTGCCCAGCCTTCCCTCGGCCTCGGCGGTGGGATCTTTTCTGGCCCGATCGCCGTGAGATACTGATCGCCGGCTCGTTCGGCGCCGGCAAGCCGTGCCACCAGGAAGGGACAACGGCGAGGCGGCGAGGAAGGCGAGCATGGCGGGCATGGCGAGCATGGCGGGAGGCGGCGGGGAGGGTAGTGACGGCGCATTCGGCGAGCCCCGGCCGGCCGGCTTTCCTGCCTGCCGGCAGTGCCCCTACCGGGTGTGCGAACGTCCGCTGGTCTGCCTGGACTGCCTGGCATCGGTGACGCTTGCAGGCGCGGACCCAACTGCGTCCTGCTGCCCTGTGTGCGAACAGACCCTCCGGGCCGATGGATCGTGCGCCAACGACTGGTGTGGGCGAGCCGATCGGTGGTTCTCGCTCGTCTTTTCCATCGGCCCTCGGAGCGGGGCCTTGCGCCGGGCGCTCAGCCGGTACAAGTACCGAGGCGAAACGGAGTGGGCCGAGGTGTTCGGCCGGCTGCTGATTGGCTTCCTCGACGACCGCATGCCGTGGCTCGACGAATACGACTTCTTGCTCGCCATGCCCGGCTATCGCGGCCCGGCTGCCCGTCGGTCGTGGGACCCTGTTCTCCGCGTCGCTGCCGTCGCCGAACGGCTGGCCGGTCCGCGCTGGCCGTTTTTGCATGGAGTCATCGAAAAGCGGCGGGAAACACCGTGCATGGCGGGGCGAACGCTGGTCGGGCGCCGGGCGGTGGCCGAGGGACCGCTGCGCCGAGCGCTGCGCGTGGTCGCACCTCGCCAGGTCGCAAGCGCCAGGATCCTGGTCGTCGACGACGTCTTTACCGAGGGCAGCACCTTGCGCGAGGTGGCCCGGGCGCTGCTGATGGCGGGAGCCGAAGAGGTGGCAGGGCTGGTGCTGGCCCGGCAGCCCTGGATACCGACACCGCTGGGCGGGTAGCCAGGCCGGCCCCGTGCCGCCGGCGCCGTGGCCCGGCAACTTTTCGTTCGCTGGCATTCTTTTGTTCGTTTTCGCCAAAACGAGCCAGATTTGAACGCGAGGTCGCCAGCGAACATCAGAACACGCGGAGCTGAGCCGGGCCGAGCCCCGGCCGAGCCTCGGCCGGGCCGGGAACGTGCGGGCCGGGGCGTAAGGTGCCCTGGTGGAGTCGGGACCGGGACCGATCAAGCTGCACGTCGCTGACGTGCAGACGGCCGTACCTGCTTCCGTCGGCGTCGAGGCGGGGTTGGTGGTGCTGACCGAGGACGAGCACCCCGGCCGGTCCCTTCGAATCATCATCGGCCAGCCGGAGGCCAGGGCGATCATGGCCGCATGGCAGGGAGCCACCCCTGGCCGGCCGTCGACGTGGGACCTCTACGTCTCCACCATCGCTGCCCTCGGCGCTCGACTCGACCGGGTCGTGCTCACCGCCGTCCAGGAGGAGCGCCACTACTTCGCCGTGATCGAGGTGGAGCAGAAGGGCGAGCGCCGGACCCTCAGCTGCCGGCCGTCGGACGCCATCGCGCTCGCCCTGCGCACCTACAACGCCGACATCCTGGCCGAGCCAGCCGTCCTCGACGCGGCCGGTGTCCTGCCGGACGGGTCGAAGCCTCCCGCGGCGGTGTCGCCATCGATCGAGGAACGGGAGGCCGCCGTGGCGGCCCGAGAAGCGGAGCTGGCGGCGCGAGAGCGCGCCCTGGCTGAGTTGGAAGGAACACACACCGCGACCGAGACCAGTGACGGAACCGGCCAGTCGTGATGAACGGCGCAACCGCAGACAACCCCACACGAAGAGGGGGTCACATGGGCTTGGCCACTCGGCCACGGCCAAGGGTGGTGGTGCTCGGGGCCGGATTCGGAGGGCTCAACGTGACCCGTGCGCTCGCCAGCGGCCCGTTTCACATCACCGTCGTCGACCGCGACAACTACCACGGATTCTGGCCGCTGCTGTATGAGGTGGCGACCGCCGCTCTCGGACCGGATGACATCGCCCATCCCATCCGGGCGATGTTCGGTGGCCAGACCAACGTCGACGTTCGGCTGGGAACGGCCTCCGGTGTCGATCTCGACAAGCGGCTGGTCACTGTTGAGGACGAGGAAGCCATCCCGTACGACTACCTCGTGCTCGCCATCGGCTCATCCACGAGCGACTTCGGCATTCCGGGCGTGGCCGAGCATGCCTGCCCACTGAAGACACTGCCGGACGCCCTTGCCCTTCGCAACCACATCCTCGCCACGTTCGAGCGAGCCGACGCCAACCGCTCCCGGCTCGACGACGGCCTGCTCAGCATCGTCGTGGCCGGCGGTGGTCCGACGGGAGTCGAGACGGCTGGCGCCCTGAGCGAGCTGATTGGTCGCAACCTGGCCAGAGATTTTCCCCACCTCGATGTCACGCAGGCCCGGGTGCTCCTGATCGAGATGGCCGACCACCTGCTCGGTGGTTTTTCCCTGGCGTCGCAACAAAGCGCCTTGACGACGCTCCGGACGAAAGGTGTCGAGGTTCGACTCAACACTGCCATCGCATCGGTTGAAGCCGACCGGGTGCTCGTCCAGGACGGTGATCCGATCCCGTGCGGCACCGTCGTTTGGACCGCCGGCGTGCGCGCCAACCCGGTCGCCGACAACCTCGGGCTGACGCAGGGCCGGGGAGGCAGGGTGCGGGTCAACCCCGACCTCTCGGTGCCGGGTCATCCCGAGGTGTTCGTGATCGGTGATCTGGCGGCGGCAACCGACCGGCAGGGCGTGGCCTACCCTCAGATGGCTCAGGTGGCAATCCAGGGCGGCAAGTACGTGGCTCGTTGCATCCGCCGGCGTCAGCGCGGCAAGCAGACCCGCCCGTTCCGATACCACGACCACGGGCAGATGGCGACGATCGGCCGGCGGGCCGCGGTGGCGGAACTGCCCTTAGGCGTCAAGCTGCGGGGGACACCCGGGTGGTTGGCCTGGCTCGGCGTCCATCTGTTCTTTCTGATCGGATTCCGCAACCGCGTCATCGTTCTCGTGAACTGGTCGTGGAACTACCTCACCTGGGACCGGGCCAGCCGCGTGATCGTTGACGGCGGCCACCACACGCCGACGGGTCGATTGCGCGCCTGAGGGCCTGAGCGCCCGCGCGCTACGCCTGGGTCCTGTAGCGGCACTGGCCACCGTCAAGCACGATTCCCCCCGGCGTGGACGTGCGGAAGAATGCCTCACCCTCGCCCAGCTCCCACATCGACACGGTGAGTGCCTCACCGGGGAAGACGGGCTTGGAAAACCGGCCGGACATCGACAGGAACCGCCCGGGATCCGACCCGCAGAGGGTGTGCAGCAGCGCTCGACCGGTGAAGCCATAGGTGCACAGCCCGTGGAGAATCGGCTTCTCGAAACCAGCCATGGCCGCGAACTTTGGATCGGAGTGCAACGGATTGCGGTCGCCCGACAACCGGTAGAGCAGCGCCTGATCCGTCCTGGTCTGGTACGTCACCTGGTGGTCGGGGTCGCGGGACGGCGGTTCCGCCTTGCCCGAAGGACCCCGGTCACCACCAAAGCCACCCTCGCCGCGAATGAACAACGACGAGCGGGTCGTGAACATCGCCTTGCCGCTCGACGAGTCGCTGGCCACCGCCTCCAGCGCGATGACCGCTCCTGACCCCTTGTCGTAGATGCCCGTGATGGTCGTGACGCTGCTGATGCGGCCTTCGACCGGCAGGGGCGAGTGAAGCTCGACGGCTTGCTCGCCGTGCACCAGCATCGCCGGGTTGAAGGAGCCGATCTTGGCGAATGCGCCCCCACCGCCCGCGCCCGCGACCACCGCGAACGTCGGCAGGACCCGCTGTGTCACGTCCTGACTGTTCTCGGTTATGAACTCCAGCTCGAACCCGGTCGGGTCGGTCACGCCGGCCCCCACTCCAAGCGCGTAGAGCAGGCAGTCTTTAGAGATCCAGGAGCTCTCCGCCGGTTCGGTCGTGCTCCCTACGGCATCAGGGTTGATCGGCATGCCGACACTGTATCCACGCTGCTTCCGCGCCCGCCCCGCGGACAACGGCCCCGGGCTCCATCACCCATCCGGCGCCAGGACGACCGACACCTCTGGCTCACATTCGTCGCCAATGGTTTCGAGCACGAGTTGCTCGATCGTCCCCGCCTCTTTCAAGTCGGCCGCCGCTTGCTGGACCATGGCCACCTTTTCGGCCGCAAGCTGGGCCGTTACTTGCGTCACCGGAGCCCGCATTGACAGCCTTCGCTCCGTCTTGGCCGACCTGACCCGGCTGAGGACCCAGGCCGTCGCGTCGAGCACCTCGCCCGGCCCGAGCGCGCCCTCGAACTCCTGAAGCGAAGGCCATGCTGCCCGGTGGACCGATCCCGACTGCCACCACGACCAGACCTCTTCGGTGACGAACGGCAGGAACGGTGCGAACAGCCGCAACAGTGCCCCGAGGGCAAGTGCCAGCGCGGCCCGGGCCGACGCCCCCGCGGCCTCACCCAGCGCCCCGTAAGCGCGGCTCTTCACCAGCTCGACGTAGTCGTCGCACCATGACCAGAAGAACGCTTCCGTCCGTTCCAGTGCTCGTGAGTAGTCGTAGCTCTCGAACGCAGCGGTGGCATCATCGACCACGCCGGCCAGCTGGCCCAGCATCGACTGGTCGAGCGTCGCCGACACCGGATCGGGCGTGACGTCATCGGGCCCGGCCAGCCCCAGCACGAATCTGGCGGCGTTGAGGATCTTGATCGCCAGCCGGCGCCCAACCCTGAACTGGTTCTCGTCGACTGCCGTGTCCGTCCCCGGCCGGCCCGAGCAGGCCCAGTAGCGGACGGCATCGGAGCCGTGCTCCTCGAGCACGTCGATCGGCGTGATGACGTTGCCCCGCGACTTTGACATTTTCTTTCGATCAGGGTCGAGAACCCAACCGTTGATCAGGGCGTGATCCCAGGGAAGGCGGTCGTGCTCGAAGTGGGCTCGCACGATGCTGTCGAACAGCCACGTGCGGATGATCTCGAACCCCTGTGGCCGGAGGTCGAGTGGAAAGGTGCGCTTGAACAGGTCGGCGTCATCCGCCCATCCGCACACGATCTGGGGCGTGAGGGAGGAAGTCGCCCACGTGTCCATGACGTCGGGGTCGGCGACGAAGCCTCCCGGGGTCCCGCGTTGTTCCTCGCGGTAGCCCGGCGGCGTATCGGCTGACGGGTCGACCGGCAGGGCCTCCTCGGGAGCGGTGATCGGCCGGTCGTGATCGGCGTTGCCCTCGTCGTCGACCGGATACCAGACCGGGAACGGGACGCCGAAGTATCGCTGGCGGGAAATGAGCCAGTCACCGGTCAATCCCTCGACCCAGTTCTCGTACCGGTGATACATGCGGGCCGGGTGCCACTCGAGGCCGTTGCCCCGCTCGAGCAACGACTGGCGCAGCTCGAGATCACGACCACCGTTGCGGATGTACCACTGACGGGACGAGACGATCTCGAGGGGCCGGTCGCCGTTCTCATAGAACTTGACCGGGTGCACGATCGAGCGGGGGCTGCCCTCGAGCTCGCCGGCTTCTTGCAGCAACTCGACCATCCTGGCCTGGGCGGCGGGAATGGTCTTTCCCCCCAGCTCGGCGTACGCCTCCCGGCCTCGGGGGTTGGTGATCCAGTCCGGGATCTCGGCCTGCAGGCGCCCGTTGCGTTCGACAATGACGCGGGTTGGCAGCTGCAGCTCCCGCCACCAGGTTACGTCCGCGGTGTCGCCGAACGTGCAGATCATGGCGATGCCGGTGCCTTTCTCCGGGTCCGCCAGTTCGTGGGCCACGACCGGGAGCTCGACCCCGAACACCGGGGAGATGACTTGTTCACCGACGATCTCGCGATAGCGGGAATCGTCGGGATGGGCGACCAGAGCGACGCATGCGGCCAGCAGCTCCGGCCTGGTGGTATCGATCATCACCTTCGGTTTGGCCCCCGCTCGGGCGAAGCCGTACCGGAAGTAGGCGCCGGGGACTTCTCGGTCCTGCATCTCGGCCTGGGCCACCGCCGTCTGAAAGCTGACGTCCCAGAAGCTGGGTGCCTCCGCCTGGTAGGCCTCACCCCGCGCCAGGTTTCGCAGAAAGGCCTGCTGGCTGGCTCGCCGAGCTCGCGGCCCGATCGTCGTGTAGGTCAACGACCAGTCCACCGACAGGCCGACGCGCTGCCACAAATCCTCAAAGGCTTTCTCGTCCTCGGCGGTGAGCCGGAGACAGAGTTCGACGAAGTTCGGCCTCGAGCACGCCACCTTGGACCTCGGGTCAGGGCGGCCGGGCGGCTGGAAATCCCGGTCATAGGGGAGGGACGGATCACAGCGCACTCCGAAGAAGTTCTCGACCCGGCGTTCGGTCGGCAGCCCGTTGTCATCCCAGCCCATCGGGTAAAAGACTTCATCGCCGCGCATCCGGTGGTAGCGGGCGACAGCGTCCGTCTGGACGTAGCCAAAGACCGACCCCATGTGCAGTGCGCCGCTGACGGTCGGAGGCGGGGTGTCGATGGCGTAAACCTGTTCCCGGGATCGGCTGCGGTCGAATCGATACCTCCCCGCGGCCTCCCACGCCTCGGTCCACTTTCGCTCCAACCCCTCCAGTGAAGGTTTTTTGGGAACGGTTGACGTCATTGCCCCGCTACGGTACAGGCGTGCTGCACTTGTACGACACCGCATTGCGGGAAGTCAGAGTGCTCGAGCCTCGCGACCCCGGCCGGCTGTCTATCTACCTGTGCGGCCCGACGGTGTATTCCGAACCGCATATCGGCCACGGCCGGTTCGCCCTGATCTGGGATGTGCTTCGCCGCTACCTCGAATGGTCCGGTCTGGACGTGCGTTTCATCACCAACGTGACCGACATCGACGACAAGATCATCGCCCGGGCTAACGAAGAGGGGCGGCACCCGGCGGATGTGGCGGTCGAATACGAGAAGGTGTGGTGGGACACCATGGACCGGCTCGGGGTGAAGCGGCCGACCGAGGATCCTCATGCGACCGCGTACGTCGACCGCATGATCGAACTCATCCGCGAGCTGGTCGAGCGAGGTCGCGCCTACCAGGGCGCCGATGGCGTCTACTTCTCGACCGAGACCGTAGGCGACTACGGGCTGCTCGCCCCCGGACCGCTGGAGAACCTCATGGCGGGGGCGCGGGTGGCGGTGGACGAGGAGCAGGGCAAGCGGGCCGTGAACGACTTCGCCTTGTGGAAGTCGGCCAAACCGGGCGAGCCGTGGTGGGACTCTCCGTGGGGGCCGGGTCGGCCGGGCTGGCACACCGAATGCGTCGTGATGTCCCTCGATTTGCTGGGCGAGGACTTCGACCTTCACGGCGGGGGAGTCGATCTCGCCTTCCCCCATCACGAGAACGAGCGGGCCCAGGCGGTCGCCGACGGAAAGCGCTTTGCTCGCCGGTGGACGCATTCCGCCCATCTGTTTGCCGAGGACGGGGAAAAAATGTCCAAGTCCTTGGGCAATGTCATCTCCCTGTCCGACCTCGTCTCGCGCTATGACCCCAGGGCCTACCGGCTGCTCGTGCTGCAATCCCACTATCGCAAGCCGATGACGGTCAGCGAAGCCACCCTCACCGCCGCCCAGCACGCGATCGAGCGGCTGGATGCCTTCGGCCGGCGATTTGAAGGCAACGTGGAGCCGCCCGACCCGGCGGCAATGGCGGCGTTTCGGGAGCGGATGGATGATGATCTCGACACTCCGAGCGCGACGGCGCAGTTGTTCGAACTGGTCACGCGGGCCAATGCCCTCGCGGATGCAGGACAGTCAGCCGAGGCCGGCGCGCTGGCCGCGGCGGTCTTCCAGATCGGCGACGCCGTCGGACTGAGCATCGGCGGACCGGCCGCCGACGTCGACGAAGACGCCGCCGCGCTCGCGGCGGAGCGGGACGAGGCTCGCCAGAACAAGGACTACGCAAGAGCCGATGCCCTCCGGGACCAACTGGTGGCCCGGGGGTGGATTGTGGAAGACACGCCGCGAGGGACCATCATTCGCAGGTGAAGCGCGTCCGCTCACGTCCCCTCCCCCCTGGCTTCGGGACGATCTGGACGACGGTTGCCATCGACCTGATTGGCTTCGGGATGATCTTCCCGATCCTCCCGATCTATGCCAAGCGTTTTCATGTCTCGTCCGCCGCCGCGACGGGATTGATCGCGGCGTTCTCGGCTGCTTCCTTTGTCTTCTCACCCATCTGGGGCCGCGTTTCGGACAAGGTCGGGCGCAAGCCGGTCATCCTCCTGTCCCTGACGGGAACGGCGGTGGGCAGTCTCCTGACGGGCGCGGCCGGGGGCATCGGCCTTTTGTATATCGCCCGCTTCATCGACGGGGCGTCGGGCGCCAGCGTCTCGGTCGCGCAGGCGGCGGTCAGCGATGTCGCCCCCCCGGGGCAACGCCCCCGGCTGTTCGGACTGCTCGGCGCCGCGTTCGGGATCGGATTTGTGGCCGGACCGGCGTTCGGCGCCCTCGCGGCGCTGTGGGGTCCGAGGGTGCCGTTCTATGCCGCGGCTGTGCTGGCCGGTGTGAACGCGCTGGTTGCCGTCCGGCGGCTGCCGGAAACGCACCATCCCGGCGAAGCGGCGGTCGAGCGCCAGCGTCCGTTCGCGCTTGCCCGCCTCGCGGGGGCGAAGGCCGCCGCCCGGCTCATTGCGGTGGCGTTCTTCGCCCTGTTGTCATGCAGTGCGTTCGAGGCGACGTTCGCCTTGTTTGGCCAGCGCCGGCTCGGTTTTGACATCGGCTCCTCGGCAGCGGTGTTCGCCGGGATCGGACTGGTGATCGTGGCGACGCAGGCCGGATTGGTCCATCCGACCGTGTCACGTCTGGGCGAGACGGGGACGCTGCGGGCCGGGCTCATCGGCGATGCCGCCGGGCTCCTGGTGCTCGCCTTCGTGCGCTCGTGGTGGTCGCTGGTGCCGGCGCTGCTGGCACTCACGATCGGTCAGGGGCTGGTGCAGACGACCATGTCGTCCACTCTGGCCGGCCGGGCCGATCCCCGCCGCCGGGGCATGCTGCTGGGCGCCCAGCAGTCGGCGGGAGGGCTGGGTCGGGTGCTGGGACCGTTGCTCGGTGGTTTGCTCTTCCAGCAGGTCGGTCCGGGCGCGCCGTACATCGCCGGAGCGGCCGTGATGATGCTGGCCCTGCTGCTCCTGCAGACTGCCGTCGGGTACCCGGCACCCGCTGATGCCACGCCCTGAGCACCCGTCTGGCCGGAACTATGTTACCGTCGAGTAACTATGGCTGACTTTTCCCTCGACCTCAACGAGGATCAACTCCAGATCCAGAAGTGGGTCCACGATTTCGCCGAGAACACCATTCGTCCCGCGGCCCACGAATGGGACGAACGGGAGGAAACGCCCTGGCCGATCATCGAAGAGGCCGCCAGAGTCGGTATGTACTCGCTGGATTTCGTCGCCAACGCGTTTTCCGATCCGCAGGGCCTGCTCCTGCCAATCGTCATGGAGGAAATGGCCTGGGGTGACGCCGGGATCGCCCTCGCCATCTTCGGCACGACGCTCGGGGTGGCGGGCATCTTCGCCAATGGCACACCCGAACAGATCGGAGAGTGGGTTCCGCAATGCTTCGGTACCCCCGACGACATCCGGATGGCGGCTTTTTGCGTGTCTGAAGCCGACGCCGGTTCCGATGTGAGTTCGCTGCGAACGCGAGCCGTATACGACGACGCCAAGGACGAGTGGGTGCTCAATGGGACCAAGACCTGGATCACCAACGGCGGAATAGCCGATATTCATGTGGTCGTCGCATCCGTCGATCCGTCGCTCGGGAGTCGGGGTCAGGCCAGCTTTGTGGTGGGACCGGGCACGCCGGGACTGTCACAAGGTCAGAAGTTCAAGAAGATGGGGATCCGCGCGTCGCACACCGCTGAAGTGATCCTCGACGATGTTCGAGTGCCGGGTTCGTGCTTGCTGGGTGGAAAGGATCGCCTGGATGAGCGGCTGGCCCGGGTCCGGGAGGGTCGTAGCGGGGGCCGCAGCCAGGCGGCCATGGCGACCTTTGAGGCGTCGCGACCGGGCGTCGGGGCCCAGGCCATTGGCATCGCAAGGGCGGCGTATGAGTACGCGCTCGACTACGCCAAAGAGCGCAAGACGTTCGGCCGTGCGATCATCGAGAACCAGGCGATCGCCTTCAAGCTGGCCGACATGCGTATGCACATCGACGCCTCGCGGCTCTTGGTCTGGCGAGCCGGGTGGATGGCCCGCAACGCGAAGACGTTTACGGCCGGCGAGGGCTCGATGTCCAAGCTGTACGCCGGCGAGACGGCGGTGTGGGTGACCGAGCAGGCCATCCAGATCATGGGCGGCTACGGCTACATCCGCGAGCACCCGGTCGAACGCTGGCACCGCGACTCGAAGATCTACA
>JBPYFF010000388.1:0-2500 GCA_051984455.1 Acidimicrobiales bacterium
CTCCCGCTCGAGCTGAACGAGCGTCCGAGCCGTCGCAACCGGAGTACGGCTACCTGCACTGCGGACCGGCCGGCGCCGGCCACTTTGTCAAGATGGTCCACAACGGCATCGAGTACGGGATCATGGCGGCCTACGCCGAGGGTCTCGCCATCCTCCACAAGGCCAACGCCGGCAAGCAAACGCAGGAGGCGGACGCAGAAAGGACCCCCCTGCGGGATCCGCAGTACTACCAGTACGACATCGACACCGCCGCCGCGACCGAGGTCTGGCGGCGGGGCAGCGTGATTTCGTCCTGGCTACTCGACCTGACGGCCGACTCTCTCGCCCGTGATCCGGCCCTGGCGAGCTTTGCGGGGCGGGTATCGGACTCGGGCGAAGGACGGTGGACCGTTCACGCCGCGGTTGACGAGGGCGTGCCCGCCAACGTGCTGTCGGCCGCGCTCTACGAACGATTCAGCAGCAGGGGTGAGGCGGACTTCGCCGATCGCATCCTGTCGGCCATGCGCAAGGAGTTCGGCGGGCACCAGGAGAAGTCGTGATCAACCAGTCGGCCGAATGGAAGGCCCTGACGACCGAACGGGCCAGCGTCGGCGACACCCACCTGCGGGAGCTCTTCCAGGTGGATCCGGCTCGGGGTAAAGCCATGACGGTCCGGGCCGGTGACCTGTTCCTCGACTACTCCAAGAACCGATTGACTCACCACACCATCGAGCTACTGCTCGCGCTGGCCGAGCAGGCCGAGCTCGGAAGGCGAATCGACGCCATGTTCTCGGGAGAAAAGATCAACGTCACCGAGGACCGAGCCGTCCTGCACGTGGCGTTACGGGCGCCGGCGGACGAACGAATCATCGTCGACGGGGAGGACGTCGTTCCCCTTGTGCACGGCGTGCTCGAGCAAATGGCGCAGTTTTCCGACCAGGTGCGCTCCGGAGCCTGGACCGGCTACACCGGCAAGCGCATCCGCAACGTCATCAACATCGGCATCGGCGGCAGCGATCTCGGCCCGGCCATGGCGTACGAGGCGCTGCGCGATTTCAGCCGCCGGGACCTCACCTTTCGCTTCGTGTCCAACGTCGATGGAACCGATATCTGGGAAGCGACCCATGATCTGGATGCGGCCGAGACGCTCTTCATCGTGTGCTCCAAGACGTTCACGACCCTTGAGACGCTGACCAACGCCACCACCGCCCGCGAATGGCTGGTCGGCCGGCTGGGTTCCGACGACGCGGTGAGCCGTCATTTCGTGGCCGTGTCGACCAATGCCAAGGCGGTCTCCCAATTCGGGATCGACACCGCCAACATGTTCGAGTTCTGGGACTGGGTCGGCGGCCGCTACTCCTTTGACTCCGCCATCGGCCTGTCTCTCATGGTCGCCATCGGCCCTTCCGCCTTCCGGGACATGCTGGCCGGGATGCACACCATCGACCGGCACTTCCGAACGACGCCGTTCGAGCGGAATCTTCCGGTGCTGCTGGCCCTCATCGGTGTCTGGTACATCAATTTCTTGAACGCCGGGACGCTGGCCGTGCTCCCCTACAGCCAGTACTTGTCCCGCTTGCCTGCCTACCTGCAGCAACTGGACATGGAGAGCAACGGAAAGTCGATCACCCTCTCAGGCGCACCGGTCGAATGGGCGACCGGGCCGATCGTGTGGGGGCAGCCCGGAACGAACGGCCAGCATGCCTACTACCAGCTCATTCATCAGGGAACCCGGCTCATTCCTTGCGATTTCATCGGCTTCATCCAGCCCAACCACGAGGTCGGCGAGCACCACGACCTGCTGATGGCCAACGTGTTCGCCCAGACGGAGGCGCTGGCGTTCGGCAAGACGAGCGCCGAGGTCCGAGCCGAGGGGGTTCCCGAACCGCTGGTGCCGCACCGCACCTTTGCCGGCAACCATCCGACCAATACCATCCTCGCACCCAAGCTCACTCCCGATGTCCTCGGTCAGCTGATCGCGACCTATGAGCACAAGGTCTTCACTCAAGGCACCATCTGGAATATCAACAGCTTCGACCAATGGGGGGTGGAGCTCGGAAAGGCGCTGGCGCAGCGGATCATTCCGGAACTGCAGTCGCCAGGGGAACCCGACTTGCACCACGACAGTTCGACCGATGCGTTGATCGCCCGCTACCGGGCAGGGCGATCACGCTGAACACCTAGGCCTCCACTCTGACGGGCTGGCCCACCTCGAGCCGCCCGGCCTGGACCACCCGACCCAGGACCCCGAGATTCGATGCGTGGGCGGCGTTGAGATGCCGGAGGATGTCGAGCTGGCGCTCGATTCCCCCTGGCTGAGCGCGGGTCGTCATCACGCAACGAGAGCACGGCCGCCGGATGTCGAGCACGACTTCACCGATGCTCAGCCTTCGGCCGATCCAGGCCTGCTCGATGAAGTCGTCGCCGTCGGCGTCGATCATCACGTTGGGCCGGAACCGTGGCACCTCCCACTGGAGATCGGGTCGTTCCGCCGAGCCGGCCCGGAGGCTGGCCGTGGTGA